>JAURHQ010000719.1 GCA_030833185.1 Gammaproteobacteria bacterium
CGCCACCGTCTCTGGATTCGCAATGGGCGCACCAGAGACAAACGGCGCGGCACCAGCGGCCTGGAAGCCCGCCATGCGCGGTCGGCGCTTGGTGCTGCCAATGCGCACCGCGTCGGTGAAGCCGCGCCAGTAGGCGCTGATGTTGCCGGCGTTGCCAACGGGGAGCGCCAACACGTCGGGGGCGTCGCCAAGGTCGGCGATGATCTCGTGCGCCGCGGTGGCTTGCCCTGCAATGCGATGCGGATTGATCGAGTTCACGATCTCCACCCCACCACCACCGGCGCCGAGCTCGCGCACGATCTCGAGCGCGTCATCGAAGTTGCCATCAATAGAGATGACCTTTGCGCCAGCGGCAAACGCCTGCAGCAACTTGCCGGCGGCGATCTTGCCGCGGGCAAGAGCACAATCGCTTCGAGCCCCGCGGCGGCGGCGTACGCAGCGGCGGATGCCGAAGTGTTGCCGGTGCTGGCACAGACCACGGCGCGCGCGCCCGACTCTGCCGCCTTGGCA
>JAURHQ010000720.1 GCA_030833185.1 Gammaproteobacteria bacterium
GCGTCGATTTTTTTGTGGGCTACTCGCCGGAGCGGATTAACCCGGGAGATCGGGAGCACACGTTCACCAAAATCACCAAGGTGGTGTCCGGGCAAACGCCGGAAGTGCTGGAAATCGTCGCGCAGGTTTATGAGAGCGTGGTCACCGCCGGCGTCCACCGCGCCGCGAGCATCAAGGTGGCGGAAGCCGCCAAAGTCATCGAGAACACCCAGCGCGACCTCAACATTGCCCTTATCAACGAGCTGGCCCTCATCTTCAACAAAATGGGTATCGACACCGAAGCCGTGTTGCAAGCCGCGGGCAGCAAGTGGAATTTTTTGCCATTCAGGCCCGGCTTGGTAGGTGGGCATTGTATTGGTGTCGACCCCTACTACCTGACCCATAAGGCTCAAGAGGTGGGTTATCATCCAGAAGTCATTTTGGCCGGGCGTCGTATCAATGACAGCATGGCCAATTATGTGGCAGATCAAGTGGTCAAATTGATGCTCCACAAGCGTCATCAAGTATTGG
>JAURHQ010000721.1 GCA_030833185.1 Gammaproteobacteria bacterium
TCGCGGCGTTCACACGCGCGCTCGACGAGCCCCTGCCGGTGACGTTTCGCGCGGACGTTCGCGCGAAAGCCGGAGGGCGATGTCGTCAAGTGGACGAATTCATCGCTCGCGAGTTCGCATTGGCGAACATGACGCCGAATGCGAGCGCGATCGAAGGGATGTACGACGCGCCGTGCGTCGCCGCGCGCGCGCCGACGGAGCGCGCGGCGCGCGCGATGGAACGCGCGTCGTCATCCGGTCGTGGATCGAGGATGGAAGTCGTCAGCGCGATTCCGGTGTGCGCGCTCGACCCGCCGTTTGGGGCGCGCGTGCTCGATGCGTGCGCATCGCCCGGGTCGAAGACGATGCAATTGCTCGCCCGCGTCGTCGAAGACGAAGAAAAAGGCGAGACGTCGACGAGCGCCGGAGTCGTACACGCGAACGACGCGAATCCAGGGCGGGCGCGAACGTTGATCGATGTCGTGGAAAGGCATAATCGCTCGATTCGCGAGATGTCGTCGTTAGTCGTC
>JAURHQ010000722.1 GCA_030833185.1 Gammaproteobacteria bacterium
TGACGCCCCTCGAGCCGGTCGCCATCGGCCGCGCCGGCTTACCCTGCGTCGATGTCTGGGATGCCAAAGGTCCCCAGTCCCGCCTTTTGCTGGTCCGACAGGAAGAGGGCGGTAAGCCCCTGCTGACCGCCGTCCGCCTGACCGAGCGCAAGGGCTTGGGCGGCAAGGGTAAGGTCACCGTCTCCGCGCCGTTCGTCGTCGCCGCCGACGCCGCCTCGGTCGACCAGGTCCTGCTCCCCTCCACCGCGGAGTCGCTCCTCGTCATCGGCCGCTCGGGCGAGGTCCGGGCGTACGCCGACGACGGCGCCGCCTTCACCTTCCTCCAGTCCTTCACGCCCTTCAAGGGCGCGGCCGATCCGGCCGTGGCCGCCGCCGGCCTGATCTGGGAATCGCTGCGTTTGATGCGGCTGCAGGCATGGCTCAGAGAGCTGCAGATGGCGCACAGGGAGGAAGAGCCGCAAGCCCGGTTGCTCCTTTCACCGCCTGTGGGCGGAATTTTGGGTGAGATC
>JAURHQ010000723.1 GCA_030833185.1 Gammaproteobacteria bacterium
CCGCGGGCGACGAGGGCCTCCAGCGCGGCGCGCATCTTCGTCGCCCGCTCCGGTTCGCCGGCGAGGAGGTTGCGCGTCTCGCCCAAGTCCTGGGCGAGGTCGTAAAGCTGGAACTCGGGCAACTTCGCTTCCTCGGCGCTGCCGGGCTTCGGCGCGCTCCAGCCCCCCGAACCGCGGCACAGCGCCAGCTTCCAGTTGCCTTCGCGGTAGGCGAAGCTGCCGTTGATCGATTGGCTCACCAGGTGCGTGCGCGGGCTGGGCGTCGCGACGTCGCGCAGCACCGGCAGGAAACTCACGCTATCCTCGGCCATCGCCGCCGGCACGGCCGCGCCGGCGATCTCAGCGAAGGTCGCCAGGAAGTCGATCTGGCCGACAAGGGCGGACGAGACGCCGGGCTTCACCTTGGCCGGCCACCGGACGACGAACGGCACGCGATGGCCGCCTTCGTAGAGGTCGGCCTTGTTGCCGCGATAGACATAGCTCGGCTCATGGCCGGCCTTCCGGAGCTC
>JAURHQ010000724.1 GCA_030833185.1 Gammaproteobacteria bacterium
CTCAACCATCGCTTCCGGCTGCTGCCCGCCGTGGAAGATGTGGGCCGCCACAGCTACGGCACCATCGCCTACGGCGCCTCGATCGCGGTGCTGTTGGCCCTGTTCTGGCCGCAACAACTGCTGGCGGTGGCCGCCGGCGTGCTGGTGATGGCCCTGGGGGACGGCCTCGCCGGCCTGGTGGGGCCGCAGCTGCAGTCGCCGCGCTGGCAGTTGTTTGGTCAGAACAAATCCCTGGCCGGCACCGCCAGCATGGCGGGAGCGTCCTTGCTGGTGCTGGCGGCGCTCGCCGCCGCGGCTGAGGGCAACGGCCTCGCGGCCCCACCGCTGCCCAACCTGCTGCTGATCGCGCTGCTGGCCAGCCTGACCCCACTGTCGGCGACCCAGGCCGCCATGCTGCTGGTGCCGCTCGCGGTGGTCGGGCTGCTGCTGTATCAGGGAGGATCGCCGACAACCGCCTATGCCGAAGTACGCGACACCCTGGCCGGCATGCGCAACGAAACCTTCATCTT
>JAURHQ010000725.1 GCA_030833185.1 Gammaproteobacteria bacterium
ACCGCGGCGTTGGACGAGCTCGACGAGGGCCGACAGCGAATGCGAATGCGACGCGACGACGAGGTGGCGCCGTCGTCGAAGTCGGTGGGAGGTAAGGCGTCACCCGCGCCCGAGCCGAGCGCGGTGAAACCGCCGGCGCCGGTGTCGAAGGCGCCGACGCGTCGCGTCGTCGTCGCCGACGGGTCGGGGACGCCGCGAGAAACGCGCGCTGGGGTGGAGTATAAGGTGGCCTACGACCTCGAAATATGGAAGCAGCAGCAAGTGAGTAAGTTTATGGAGGATTTGCGTGAGAAAGAGTTGGAGCGAATGAAGATTTTAGAAGATGAGTGGCGCCGACGCGAGACGCGTCGGGCGAGAGACGCCGAAGACGCGGCGCAGCGCGCGAGAACGATGGAGAACAAGCTCAAGGACGCCGCGAACGCGCTCGAGGCGCGCGAGCGCAAGCTCGTCGAGCTCGAAGAGACGATGGAGTATCGTAAAAATAAGTTGGAGCGCGATGCCGCTCGCG
>JAURHQ010000726.1 GCA_030833185.1 Gammaproteobacteria bacterium
CGTCACCAATGGTGAGTGTTACATAAGTTGAGGCCGCTTCGCTGGCGGGCAGTCCGTGCTGAACCATGCCGATGATCAGGCCGCCAATGATATTGACCGCAAGAATCATGATGCCGGCGATGGCGTCGCCTTTCACGAATTTCGTCGCACCGTCCATGGAACCATAGAAATCGGACTCGCGGGCGACGTCTTCGCGGCGGTCGGCGAGCTCGCGGGACACGTCACGAACGACGGCGCGGTGGACGCCGCCGCGCTGCCGGCGGTGATGGCGCGCGTGGCGGCGCGCGGCGGCTTCGCCGTCTGGCCGGAGCTGCTGCGGCGGTGGGCGCGCTACGGATGCCGCTTCGACGCCTACGACGCCGGGCTGCGCGACGCGGCGCAGCGCTGCGCCGCCGGCGGCCCCACCGCGCTGGGGCCGGCGGAGCACTGCGCGCTGCTGCTGGCGCTGTGCGCCGACCTGCTTGACACGGCGGGGGCGCGGCGCGCGCTCGAGGCGGCTGCGGAGAAG
>JAURHQ010000727.1 GCA_030833185.1 Gammaproteobacteria bacterium
TCGACCGCGTCGCGTCGCGTCCGACCGACCGCCTCTCCGACGCCTCGATCGTCCCTCGGTGAACTCCAACGCCATCGATCGGGCGTTCGCGCGCGATGCAGCGCGCGGTGCCACCGCCGCCGACTGCGATGTCGAACGCGCTGGCGTCCGCGCCCATGGCGCCGATCGGCGTCGCGCCCGGGGCGATCACGCACGCGCCGATGTTTGGCGCGCCGGCGAACGCGCGCGCGTTCGCCCTACCCGCCGGCGCGCGCGCGTTCGCGTCCGCGCCCGGGGCGATCACGCACGCGCCGATCGGGCGATTGCCAATGGCGATGGCGCCGATGGGGACGATGGCGGTGGTCCACCCGCCGCACGGGGCGAGCGCGAACGCGTTCGGGATGACGCACGCGGTGTTCGGCTCGGGGGCGCCGCCGGGGGCGTTCGCCGGGGCGCCGCCGGGGGCGTTCGCGGGGGCGCCCCCAGGGGCGTTCGGCGGACGACCGAGGCCAGGGCAGTTTCTGGGGA
>JAURHQ010000728.1 GCA_030833185.1 Gammaproteobacteria bacterium
TCGGTCCTGCTCGACGCGGCCTCGGCGCGTAATCTCGAGTTGTTCGCCGCTTCGGCCGGCGGACGCGAGGGCTCCCTGCTCGAGAGCATCGACCGGACCGACACCCCCGCCGGCGCGCGCCTGCTCGCGCTGTGGCTCGGCGAACCTTCCACCGACCTGGCGGTCATCCATGCCCGCCAGCAGGCCGTCGGTGAATTCGTCCGCCACCCCGGCGCCTCCGCCCGACTCGGCGAGTCGCTGCGGGGTGTCCGCGACGTTCCGCGCATCCTCGCCCGCCTCCAGAACCGGCTCCGCAACCCGCGGGAGCTGGGGGGTATCCGTGACACCTTGGCGGCCCTGCCGGCGCTCCGCGAGGAGCTCGCGGCCCTGCCCGGCGGCCGGCTCCAGGGGCTGGTCGAACGGATCCGTCCGGAGTCCGCTTTGTTGGCCCGTCTGCGCGCGGCCTTGGCCGACGAGTTGCCGGTCGACCTCGCCGAGGGCGGGGCGCTGCGTCCGGGTTTCGACGCC
>JAURHQ010000072.1 GCA_030833185.1 Gammaproteobacteria bacterium
CAGCCGCTCGCCAAACCGCAGGCGGGTAAGGTGGACGCCAGGGTCGCCCAGCGTGGTGTCGATGCTGAGCGGCAGCGTTTCCGCGGCGCTCTTCGCAAACGGCCAGGGCAGGTCGACGGCGAGGCCGCTTAGCGTGGACTCAATCCGCAGCTGCCGGACGGGTGGCGGGGCGCCGGCCTGTGCGGGCGGGATCTGCAGCCTGGCCTGCCAGGCCGTGCTGCCGTGCAGGTCGCGCAGACGGTCGCTATCGGCCAGCCAGCGGTGCACGCCGGGCACGTATTTCTCGAGATAGCGGGCGATCTGCGGCGGATCCGCGGCGCCGTCGAGCTGCAGGGCAATGGCGTCGTCGCCCGGGCGCTGTCCACCTTGCACGGCGAGCGTCACCGGCGCGCCTTCGAGGTTTGCGGTCAAGCCCGCGCCCGACCAGGCGTGATTGGCAAACCCGATCTGGCCGCGCAGGTCGGATAGCGTCAGCCCTTCGCGCTGCGAGCGCAGGCGGTTGCCGTCGAGATCAATTTGCCCGTTCACCGTGTGCTTCGAGCCATGACGCAGCCCGATGCGGAGCGCGAGCGTCAAATCGAAGGGCTCGTCCAGTTCGATGATCGACAGGCGCTCGGCCAGCGCGGTCAGCGGACTGGCCGCGAGCACGGTGCGGGCATCGGGCAGGGTGGCGTGCACTCGGCCGTCGATCAGTAACACCGGATCGTGGCTGTAGAGATCCGCCACGCGCAGGATCACATCGTCCGCCGGGGCTTCGGCAAAGCGTGAACGGGTGATGGTGGCGTGCAGCTGACGACCCACCACCACGCCGTGCCCGGAGGCGTCTGGAATGGCCGGCCATTTCGGCGAGTACTGCATGCGGGTGTCGCTGACCGCAAAGCGCGCGACGAAGCTGCCGCCGCCGTCGTCGAACGGAAAGCGCGCCAAATCGCCGTGCAAGTCGACCTCGACCTGCTCCAGACGCCCGCCGCCAAAGGCGGTGCGAAACCAATGATCGCCGCGCGGGTGCAACAGGCCCTGCGGCAGCAGGCTCGGGAGCTGGTCGAGCTCGCCGGGGCCGAGCAGCACCTGCAGGTCGGCCTGCGCACGCGCGGCCGGCCGCAGATGGACGTCCCCCGCCACGTGCAGTGGCAAGGCTTGCACAGTGCCATCGATGCCGCCGCTGGCCAGATGCCAGCCGTTGGCCTCGCGCGTCAGCCGCAGCCGGCCGTCGAGGTCGCGCACGCGCAGCGGCTCAAGCAGGTGCTCGGGCTGCGTGATGCGGAAGGCTGCCTGGCGCAGGGCCAGCGCGCCGCCGCGCTGATTGAGCGCAAAGCCGGCCGACAGGCCGTCGATGCCCGGTAGCCGGCCCGTCGCCTGCCAGTCGCCGTGGCGGAGCTGGCCGGCGAGATAGAAGCGCGGCGGCCGCTCCCGCGCCAGCGACAGGCCCGCGCGCAGATCGCGCAATTCGCCAGCCGGTCGCAGCATCGGCAGGGTGGTGGCGGGCAGCAGTGAGAGCAGATCCAGCGGCAAGCGCGCGGCGCTCAGGATGAGGCGGGTCTCGTCGCCGGCTGGCGTTAGCGTCGCCAGCATCGGCGCTTCCGGTTCGCGCTGCGCACTGCTGCCCAGCGCGAGCTGGTCAAGCTGCAGGCGCCAGCCGTCCGCCGCGCGCTCAGCCACGCCGCGCAGCGCGAGGCTGGGCAGATCGGCGCGCGTCTGGGCCAGACGCGCCTGCACGGCCACGCGACGCAAGCGGCCCGCTTCCCAATGCCACCAGCTTCGCCCGGTCAGCGACGAAAAGATCTGGGTCAGCTGCGGCTGCGCCAGCCACTCGGTGACTGCGCCCAGCGGCAGCGCGTTCAGCGCCAACCGGAGTTCCATCGTGGGCGAGGGGCCTGCGTTGGACCAGCGCAGCTCGGCGTCTGCCGTCTGCCCCTGCGGGCCGGGCAGCGGCGCTTGTCCGCGCAGCACGGTGCTGCTGCCGGATTGGGACAGACGCAGGCGCAGCCCGGTGAAGTGTTGCGGCGGTCCCTTGCCCTGCTCGTCGCGCAGTTGCAGCGTCAGGTCTTCCACCGCGATCGCCTGCTGCCGCAGCAGCCAGCTGAGCAGCGGCGTGCGCGTGGCCGGCAGGCCGGCAATCTGGAATCGACCGTCAGCCTGGCGGACCACCGTCAGCGCGAGTCCGCTCAGGCGCAACTGCTCGAGCACCGGCTCGCCCGCCTGCAGCGATTGCCGTAAGCCCAGCGTGACTTCGACGGCGGCAATGCTGAGGGCAGCGCCGCCCTCGGGCTGGGGTGCGATGCGTAGGTCTTGCAGCGTGAGCCGCGGCCAGAGTCCCTGCCAGCTCGCGCCGATGCGCCCAATGCTCACCGGTGTGCCGTTCAGACGGGCGACGGTGGCTTCAATTTCGGGTCGATGTTGATCGAGCCCGGGCAGCGCCAGACGCAGCGCCACGCTAACGCCGGCTACCAGCAGCAACACGCTGGCCAGCAAGGGCCAGAGGGTCCGCAGGGCGCGCTTGAGGGAAGAACGCATCAGCGAGCGTTACAGCAGGACGACGTCGTACTGTTCCTGGGTGTAATGGGTCTCGACCTGGAACCGGATCGGGATGCCGATGAACTCCTCCAGCTCCGCGATGCTGGTGGACTCTTCGTCGAGCAGCAGGTCAACCACGCTACGCGAGGCCACCACCAGCAGTTTCTGCGCGTTGTACTGGCGCTGTTCGCGCAGGATTTCGCGGAAGATTTCGTAGCACACGGTCTCGGCGCTTTTCAGCGAGCCGCGGCCGCTGCAGGTCGGGCAGGGTTCGCACAGCACGTGCTCCAGACTTTCACGGGTGCGTTTGCGGGTGATCTGGACCAGACCCAGCGAGGAGACTTCGCTGATCGAGATGCGCGAGTGGTCGCGCTCCAGCCCTTTCTCCAGCGCACGCAGCACCTGTCGCCGATGGTCTTCTTCTTCCATGTCGATGAAGTCGACAATGATGATGCCGCCCAGATTGCGCAGCCGCAGCTGGCGGGCAATCGCCTGCGCGGCCTCGAGATTGGTCTTGAAAATGGTCTCTTCCAGATTGCGGTGGCCGACGAAACCGCCGGTATTCACATCCACCGTGGTCATGGCTTCGGTCTGGTCGATGATGAGATGCCCGCCTGATTTCAGATCGACCTTGCGGTGCAGGGCTTTCTGGATTTCATCTTCGGTCGAGTACAGGTCAAGTATCGGCCGCTCGCCCGGGTAGTGTTCGATCTGCGGCAGCAGCGAGGGCACAAACTCTTCGGCGAAGGACAGCACCTTGCCGAAGGTCTCGCGGGAGTCGATGCGGATCTTCTCGGCGTTGGCGGTCGACAGGTCGCGCATCACCCGCAGCACCAGCGGCAGGTCTTCGTAGATCAGGGTGGTGGGCTGGCTGGTTTTAAGCCGGTCCTCCACCGAGGACCAGAGCCGCAGCAGAAAGCTGATGTCCGCCTGCAGCTCGTCGGCCGACACGCCTTCGGCCGCCGTGCGCACGATAAAACCCCCGGCCGGCGAGGGCGCGGCGCTGGTGGCGAGTTTCCGTTCATCAACCTCATCGGCCACCGGGGCTAGCCCCGGCCGCATCGACATCACGAGCTCGCGCAAGCGGCGACGCTCGTCCTCGCTTTCAATCCGCTGGGAAATACCCAGCGCATTGCTGAAGGGCATGAACACCACATAGCGCGAGGGAATGCTGAGATAGGTGCTGAGCCGCGCGCCTTTGGAGCCCAGCGGCTCCTTGGTGACCTGCACCAGAATCCGCTGCCCCTCGTGTACCGCCTTCTCGATCGGCACTTCCTGACCGTTGGCTTCGCGCTTTAATTCGGCGGCGACGATGTCGGAGACGTGCAGGAACGCGGCCCGGCTGAGGCCCACGTCGACAAAGGCCGCCCCCATGCCGGGCAGCACCCGGGTTACCCGCCCCAGATAAATGTTGTTCACGATGCCCCGTCGCCGGCTGCGCTCGATCAGCACCTCCTGCAGCACGCCGTTCTCAATGAAGGCGACGCGGGTCTCGCGGGGCGTGACGTTGACGAGAATTTCTTCGGACATGCAGGGCTTTAACCGCTGACGGCGGGCAGGGCAGCCACGATAACCAATTCAACCGCGAGCGGCCACCGCGCGACTCATCCGGCAAGTGGCCCGACGGTTGCAGGCACTGCTTCCCGTCCGAAGTCTGGTGCGTATAATGCAGCCCCCGCCGCCATGCTATTAAATAACCTCAACGAAACTCTGGTGATTGTGCTCGCCATCGGTGATGGCAAGGCACTCGCACCCCTGACCGCCAGACGCGCCCCGGCGGCCTTGACCTATGCTGGCAATTACCGCGTCATCGACTTCGCGCTGACCAATTGCATGCACTCCGGCCTGCGGCGCATCACGGTCTTTACCCAGTTCAACGCCCTGTCGCTGCAAAATCACCTGCGCGACGGCTGGTCCATTTTCAACACGGACCTGGGCGAATTTGTCACGGCGGTCTCGCCGCCCATCACCGAAGAACTCTCGACCTACAGCGGTCAGGCCAACGCGCTGTACCAGAATCTTTATTTCCTCGACGGCTCGACCGAAGACACCGTCATCGTGGTCTCCGGCGAGCAGATTTACCGCATGGATTACGCGGCTATCCTGCAGCGTCACGCCGAACACAACGCCGATGTGACCGTGGTGACCATCGACCGCGACACCGCTGACGGGGTCGGGTTCTCGGCGCATCTGGCGGTGAATGGCGAGGAGCTGCTGGACATCGAACCGCAGGAGACCCCGCAGGTGCTGCCGGGCGACGACAGCCGCGTGGGGCCAATGGATGTCTACGTTTTCAAGCGCCAGTGCCTGGTCGATGTGCTCAAAGCGGCGGGGCGCGAAGGCACCGGCGGGCTGCGCCTGATCGAACTCATCCGCCAGCGCCTGTTCGGTCGCGCCAATATTCAGGCCTACGCCTTCGGCGGCAAATACGGCCGTGTGACGCAGGACCGCTACTGGCGCACGCTGCGCAATCTCGACGATTACTACGATGCCAACATGGATCTCCTGAAGCTGGAGCCGCCCTTGGACATCTATCAGGCCGACTGGCCGATCCGCACCTATCAAATGCAACGACCGCCGGCGCGCACCGTGCCGGGGCGATCCTGCACGGAAGGCATCTGCGTTAACTCCATTGTTTCGGGCGGCACCGTGATCGCTGGTGGCGGCGTTAGCCACAGCGTGTTGGGCAACCGGGTGTACATCCTCGACGGCGCAACCGTGGAAGATTCCATTCTGTTTCCCGGCGCCACGGTGGGCGAAGGCGCGCGCGTGCGGCGGGTGATTTGCGACCGCAACGTCAGCATTCCGGCCTGGGAAGAAATTGGCCTTGATCCCAAGCGCGACGCCGAGCGTTTCCACGTCACCCCCGGCGGGGTGATCGTCATTCCTTCCGATTTCAATTTCGACGCCTGAGCCCGCCCCGGTGAACTTCGAGGCCGCGCTCGCCGAGGTTCTACCGCCGGGCGCCTTGCTGCTCGAGGACGAAGCCAAACGCCCGTTTGAATGCGACGGCCTGTCGGCCTACTGCGCCATGCCACGCGTGGTCTGTCTGCCGGAAACCGCCGCGCAGGCGCGGGAGGTGTTGCGGATTTGCCGTGAACATGCGGTGCCAATCGTGCCGCGCGGGGCGGGCACCGGGCTGTCCGGCGGCGCGCTGCCGCTGCGCGAAGGCTGCGTGCTGTCGCTGGCGCGGCTCAACCGGATTCTGGAAATCGACGTGGCCAACGGCGTGGCGGTGGTCGAACCCGGGGTGCGCAATCTCGCAATTTCCGAAGCGGCGGCGGTCCACGGCCTGTATTACGCGCCCGATCCTTCGTCCCAGATTGCGTGCTCGATCGGCGGCAACGTGGCCGAGAACTCGGGCGGCGTGCACTGCCTGAAGTACGGACTGACGGTACACAACGTGCTGGGCGTCAAACTGCTGCTCGCCGACGGCGAGTTGTTGGAACTTGGCGGCAAGGTGCTGGACGCGCCAGGGCTGGACCTGCTGGCCGTGGTCAATGGCTCTGAAGGCCTGCTGGGGCTGGTGATGGAAGTCACCGTCAAACTCCTGGCCCGGCCACCCGTGGCGCAAGTGCTGCTGGGTGCGTTTGCCAGCGTCACCGCGGCGGCGGATGCGGTGGGCGCGGTGATCGAGTCGGGCATTACCCCGGCGGGGCTGGAGATGATGGACCGGCTTGCCACCCGCTGCGCCGAGGAGTTTGCCCACGCCGGCTATCCGCTGGATTGTGCCGCGGTGCTGTTGTGCGAACTCGATGGCACGGCCGAGGAAGTGGCGGAGCAGGGCGCCGAGGTGGCGGCGATTTTCCGCCGGCTGGGCGCCACAGAAGTCAGGGCTTCGCAGGACGAGGCCGAGCGGCTCAGGATTTGGAAAGGCCGCAAGTCGGCGTTCCCGGCCATGGGTCGCATTGCACCCGATTACTACTGCATGGACGGCACCATTCCGCGGCGCGAACTGGGTCGCGTGCTGACGCGGATTGCCGAACTGTCCGAGGAATCCGGGCTGCCGATTGCCAATGTCTTCCACGCCGGCGACGGCAATCTGCATCCGCTGATTGCCTATGACGCCAACGACGACGCCCAGCTGCGCACCGCGGAAGCGGTGGGCACACGCATTCTGGAACTGTGCGTGGAAGTGGGCGGCACCGTGACCGGCGAGCACGGCGTGGGCGTGGAGAAACTGGACGCGATGTGCGCGCAGTTCAGCCCGGCCGAACTCGCCGCCTTCCACCGCTTGAAAGCGGCGTTTGATCCGGCGGGCCTGCTGAATCCCGGGCGGGCCGTCCCGAGTCTCGCGCGCTGCGCCGAGTTTGGCCGCATGCACGTGCACGGCGGCCAGTTGCCGCACCCGGAACTCGAGCGCTTCTAGCCGCGCCAGCCTCAGGCGGTGGCGGTTCCGCCTACCGTCAGCCCGTCGATCCGAATGGTCGGCTGACCTACCCCTACCGGCACCGACTGGCCCTGCTTGCCGCAGGTGCCAACGCCGCTGTCCAGCGCCATGTCGTTGCCAATCAGGCTGACGCGGGTCAGCACATCCGGGCCGTTGCCGACCAGCGTCGCGCCTTTGACGGGCGTGGTGATGCGGCCGTTTTCGATGAGATAGGCCTCGCTCGCGCTGAACACGAACTTGCCGTTGGTGATGTCGACCTGCCCGCCGCCGAAGCTGACCGCATACAGGCCGCGCGGCACGGACTCGATAATTTCCTGCGGGTCGCGCTCGCCGTTACGCATATAGGTGTTGGTCATGCGCGGCATCGGCCGGTGCGCGTAGGACTGGCGGCGCCCGTTGCCGGTCGGCGCAACGCCCATCAGTCGCGCGTTCTGCTTGTCCTGCAGATAGCCTTTGAGGATGCCGTCTTCGATGAGCACCGTGCAGCCGCTGGGCGTGCCTTCGTCGTCCACCGCCAGCGAACCCCGGCGGTCGGGTGGGGTGGCGTCGTCGACCACCGTCACGCCGGATGCGGCCACGCGCTCGCCGACCCGTCCGGCAAACGCCGAACTGCCTTTGCGGTTGAAGTCGCCCTCCAGACCATGGCCGATCGCCTCGTGCAGCAGGATGCCCGGCCAGCCTGGCCCCAGCACCACCACCATTTCGCCGGCGGGTGCGGGGCGCGCTTCGAGGTTGACCAGCGCCTGACGCAGGGCTTCGTCGGCGTACTGGCCGGCGCGGTCGCCGTTCAGGAAATAGTCGTAGCCGTAGCGCCCGCCGCCGCCGTAAGAAGCGGATTCCCGCCGTCCGTTCTGTTCGACGATGACGTTGACATTCAGCCGCACCAGCGGCCGGACGTCGCTTTGCAGGGTGCCGTCGGAGGCCGCCACAAGGATGCGCGTATGCCGCCCAACCAGACTGGCCATCACCTGCTTCACCCGCGAATCGGCGGCGCGCACGCGCTGGTCTAGCCGGCGCAGCAGGTCGAGCTTGGCCTGAGTGGTCAGTGAGGCCAGCGGATCGGCGGCGGTGTAGCGCGGGGGCAGGGCGCTGGCGGCGGCAATGTGGACCTCGGCCGAATGGCCCTGACGGGTGATGGCGCGGGCCGCACGGGCGGCTTCAAGCAGGGAGTCGAGGCTGAAATCGTCGGCGTAGGCGAACCCGGTCTGTTCGCCGCACACCGCGCGCAGGCCCACGCCCTGTTCGATGCCGAAGCCGCCTTCGCGCACGATGCCGTCTTCCAGACTCCAGGACTCGGTGCGCGAACTCTCGAAGTAGACGTCGGCGAGATCGATTTGCGGACCGCTCAGGCTGTGCAGCACGCGCTCGATTGCCGTGAGCGAAAGACCGGTCGATTCAAGCAGGGTTGGGCCGGCATCGGCGGCGGCGGTGGCGGTCATCTTGAGGCGACTCCGTTGGGCGCTGGCGGTTTGACAGGCGCACGGCACATCGGTAGCGTTCGCCCCGATTTGCCGCCTCCTCCCACGTCTACGAAGTGTAAAGCCTTGGCCAAAGAATTCCCACGCATTCAACGTCTTCCGCCCTACGTCTTCAACGTCGTCGGCGAACTCAAAATGGCCGCGCGCCGGCGCGGGGAAGACATCATCGACCTCAGCATGGGCAACCCCGATCAGCCCACGCCGCAGCACATCGTGGACAAAATGGTCGAGGCCGCGCAGCGTGGCGATACCCATCGGTATTCGGTGTCCAAAGGCATCCCGCGGCTGCGCAAGGCCATCTGCAACTGGTACAAGACCCGTTACGACGTGGACCTCGATGCCGACTCCGAAGCCATCGTCACTATCGGCTCCAAGGAAGGCCTCGCGCATCTGGCGCTGGCCACCGTCGACCACGGCGACGTGGTGCTGGTGCCCAACCCGTCCTACCCGATTCATCCCTACGGCTTCGTGATCGCCGGTGCCGACATCCGCCATGTGCCAATCGGGCCCGACATCGACTTTTTTGACGAACTGACCAAGGCCATCCGCACCTCCTGGCCGAAACCCAAGATGCTGCTGCTCAACTTCCCGAGTAACCCGACCACGCAGTGCGTGGAGCCGGATTTCTTCGAGAAAGTGGTGGCGGTGGCGCGCGAGCACAATATCTACGTCATCCACGATCTGGCCTACGCCGATCTGGTTTTCGACGGCTACGTCGCGCCGTCGATCATGACCGTGCCGGGCGCGAAGGACATCGCGGTCGAGTTCTTCACGCTCTCCAAGAGCTACAACATGCCCGGCTGGCGCATTGGCTTCATGGTCGGCAATCCGGATCTGGTCTATGCGCTGGGTCGCATCAAGAGCTATCTCGACTACGGCATGTTTACGCCGGTGCAGGTGGCGGCGATTGCCGCGCTGGAAGGCCCGCAGGATTGCGTGAATGAAATCCGCGAGATGTACCAGCAGCGGCGCGACGTACTGTGCGACGGCCTGACCGCGGCCGGTTGGCCGGTCGAACGGCCGCGCGGCACCATGTTTGTGTGGGCGCGCATTCCGGAGTCGATGCGGGCCATGGGCTCGCTTGAGTTCTCGAAGAAAATGCTGCTCGAAGCCAAAGTGGCGGTCTCGCCAGGCATCGGCTTTGGCGACTACGGCGACGAATATGTCCGCTTCGCGCTGATCGAAAACCCGCACCGTATCCGTCAGGCGGTGCGCGGCATCAAGGACATGCTGAAGAACGCTGAATCGCAACAAGCTGCTGCGGGCTAGGGCCCGCCGCGCCGGACGGAAATCGCTTATGTCTACGCTTCCTCCCGTGAGAATCGGGCTGCTGGGTCTTGGTACCGTTGGCGGCGGCACGCTGACCGTGCTGCGCCGGAACGCAGCGCTCATCGCGGCCCGCGCCGGTCGTCGCATCGAAGTGGTCTGCGCCAGCGCGCGCGACCTCAATCGGCCGCGCGCCATCGACACCGCCGGCATCGACCTCTACGCCGACCCGCGTCAGGTGGTAGACGACCCGCGCATCGACGTGCTGGTCGAACTCATCGGCGGCATCGAACCCGCGCGCGAACTGGTGCTGCGGGCACTGGCCAACGGCAAGCACGTGGTCACCGCCAACAAGGCGCTGATTGCGCTCCACGGCAACGAGATTTTTGAAGCCGCGCGCGCGCGCGGCCTGGTGGTCGCCTTCGAGGCGGCGGTTGCCGGCGGTATTCCGGTTATCAAGGTGATGCGCGAAGCGCTGGCCGGCAACGACATCCAGTGGCTGGCCGGCATCATCAACGGCACCTGCAATTTCATTCTGTCGGCGATGAGCGACGCCGGCAGCGATTTCGGCGAGGTGCTGGCCGAAGCCCAGCGCCTCGGTTACGCCGAGGCCGATCCGTCCTTCGACATCGACGGCATCGACGCCGCGCACAAGCTGACCATCCTCGCCTCGCTGGCCTTCGGCATTCCACTGCAGTTCGACCGAGTGCATGTGGAAGGCATCCGCAATATCAGCGCCGACGACGTCACCTACGCCGACCGGCTTGGCTATCGCATCAAGCATCTCGGCATCGCGCGGCAGCAGGAGCGCGGCATCGAACTGCGCGTGCATCCCACGCTGGTGCCCGCGCGGGCGCCGCTGGCCAACGTCAACGGCGTGATGAACGCGGTGATGGTGAATGCCGACGCGGCGGGCCCCGTGGTGCTGTTCGGCGCCGGCGCCGGCGCGCTGCCGACGGCGTCTTCGGTGGTGGCCGATTTGGTAGACGTCGTGCGCGCGCTGACCACCGACTCCGAGAACCGCGTGCCGCATCTGGCCTTCCAGCCCGACACCATGGACCAGCCGCCCATCCTGCCCATTGGCGAGACCGAAACGGCGTATTACCTGCGGCTGCTGGCGGCCGACGAGCCCGGCGTGCTGGCTGACGTCACGCGCATCCTGGCCGACAGCGGCATCAGCATCGAAGCCATCATGCAGTTGGAACAGGACGCCGACAGCGCCAGCGTGCCGGTCGTCATCCTCACCCACAAGGTGCAGGAAAAAGCCATGAACGCCGCCACGGCGCGCATCGAAGCGCTTAGCTCGATTCGCGCGCCGCTTAACCGCATCCGCGTGGAGAACCTCGCATGAGTCCCCGTCCCCGCCACTATCTGGGCCTGATTGACCGCTATCGCGACCGCCTGCCGGTCACGCCCGGCATGCGCATCATCTCGCTGTGCGAAGGCAATACGCCGCTTATTCCGCTGGAAAACCTTTCCCGCGCGGCCGGCCACGACGTGCAGATATTCGCCAAGTTTGAAGGCCTCAATCCCACCGGCTCCTTCAAGGATCGCGGGATGACCATGGCCGTCACGCAGGCCGTACACGAAGGCACCAAGGCGGTGATTTGTGCTTCGACCGGCAACACCTCGGCGGCAGCGGCGGCCTATGCCGCACGGGCCGGCGTGCGCGCGTTTGTGCTGATTCCGGAAGGCAAGATTGCGCTCGGCAAGCTGGCGCAGGCGATGATTCAGGGCGCGGTGGTGGTGCAGATCGAAGGCAACTTCGACGACGGGATGCGCATCGTGAAGGAAATGGCCGACGCCGCGCCGATCGCCATCGTCAACTCGATCAACCCCTACCGTTTGCAGGGTCAAAAAACGGCCGCCTTCGAGATCGTCGACGAGTTGGGTCGTGCGCCGGACTATCACTGCATTCCGGTCGGCAACGCCGGCAACATCAGCGCCTACTGGACCGGCTTCTCGGAATACGCCGCGGTCAGCCCGCGCACCGCAGCCTGCGGTTTCTGCACCGACAGCTGCGCGTTCCCGCATCCGGCGGTGACCGACTCGCGCCCCGTGATGCTGGGCTATCAGGCGGCGGGCTCAGCGCCCTTCGTGCGCGGTGGCCCCGTCGCCAACCCGGAAACCATCGCCACCGCCATTCGCATCGGCAATCCGCAGTCCTGGGATCTGGCGTGGGCGGCGGTGCGTGAATCCGGCGGCTGGGTCGACGAACTGAGCGATGAAGAAATCCTCCACGCGCAAAAACTGCTGGCTGAACGCGAAGGCGTGTTCTGCGAGCCGGCCTCGGCCATCTCGGTTGGCGGCCTGCTGCGCGACATCAAGGCCGGCAAGATCAAAGCCGGCAGCGTGATTACCTGCACCCTGACCGGTCATGGCCTGAAAGATCCGGATACCGCGATCAAGCAAAGCGACGGCGCCGTCATCCGCATCCCCGCCGATACCGACGCCGTCAAACGCGCGATCCTCGACCGCATGTGAAGCGGCAGGCCGCCCGATGCCGCGGCTAAGCCTGTTTATGCCCGGGCTACGCCCGGATGGCGCGGCCGCAGCGCCAGCGGCACTCGCACGCCTGTTGGCACGCGCAGATTGGCAGCCCGCGCCGCAGACGTTGCCCCGCATGCTCCTGACCCAGCTGGGACTTGCCGCCGACGCCGCTTTGCCGATAGGCCCGCTCTGCGCCGTATACGACCTTGCATTGACCTCCGCCGACGCTGGCTGGTGTCGGGCGGATCCGGTGCATCTGCGCGCCGACCCACGGCTGGTGCTGCTGTTGGCGCCGGGGCCGGGCGAGGTTGCCGCCGAGGAAGCCGCGGCGGCGGTGGCGGCCCTGAACGCACAGCTCCCGGAATGCGACTGGCGCGTCGGGCGCAGCCCCGAGCGCTGGTATGTGCGCGCGCCAGATCTTGAGCACAGCAGTCCGTACGGGCCGGTCTGGCTCAGCGGTCGCTCGGTAACGCCGTTTATTTCCCGCGCGCCGTCGGCCCGCCGCTGGCGGGGGCTGTTCAACGATGCCCAGATGGTGCTCCACGCCTTGCCGCTGAACGAGCTGCGCGCCGCGCGCGGGCTGACGGCGCTTAACGCGCTCTGGCTGTGGGGCAGCGACGGCGCGCCGGCCGCCGGCCCAAGGCCCGCGGTGGCTGCCGCCATCGGCAACGATGTGCTGCTGGCCGGCGCCGCGCAAACGGCGGGCGTGGCCTGGACGCCGGCCGCTGGCGCCGCCGAACTGCTGACACGGCTGGAACGCGAAGATTTGCTGCTCATGCTGGACGCGCCCTGGGGCGCCGCGCTGCCCGATGCCCCGCTGATGACGCTCGAGACTTTCGCGCATGAGCTTTTGCCCGCGCTTTGGCGCGCGCTGGGGCGCAATGGGTTCGAGGCCATCGAACTTTTCGGCGAAACCGCCTGTGGCCGCCTGCGTCCGGGCGGGCGTTGGCGGTTCTGGCGTCGCGCCACTGCGCTGGCGCCGGGCGACTGCCACGGCCTGCCGGAGCTGCCATGAGCGGCCCACGCATCCAGCGTCGGCCCGTCCCGGGGAGCGACAGCCTGCCGACCGAGCTGCACCCGGTGGCCCGACGCGTGCTGGCCGCGCGCGGCATCGACCGCCCGGCGCTGCTGGATACCGCCCTCGAGGGTCTGTTGCGGCCGGAGACGCTGGGCGGCATCGACGCGGCGGTGCGCCTGCTGGCCGACGCGCTGGCGGCGGAGCGATCCATTTGCATCATTGCCGACTACGACGCCGACGGCGCCACCAGCTGCGCGCTGGCGCTGCGGGCCTTGCGGGCGCTGGGCGCGCGCAAGCTCGATTTTGTGGTGCCCGACCGCCTGCGCTATGGCTACGGCCTGACCCCGCCGATTGTCGAACTGGCGCGGCAGAAAAACGCCGCGCTGCTGGTGACGGTCGACAACGGCATCGCGAGCCTCGAGGGTGTGGCGGCGGCCAAGGCCGCGGGCATGCAGGTGCTGGTCACCGACCACCATCTGCCCGGCGCGACGCTGCCGGCGGCGGATGCGATCGTCAATCCGAACGCGCTGGGCGACGGCTTCGCCAGCAAGGCGCTGGCCGGGGTGGGCGTGATTTTTTACGTGATGCTCGCGCTGCGCGCCCATTTGCGGCAGCTCGACTGGTTCGCGACGCGACAGCTGAAGGAACCCAATTTTGCCGCGCTGCTCGATTTGGTTGCGCTGGGTACGGTGGCGGATGTGGTGCCGCTGGATGCCAACAATCGCCGGCTGGTGGCGCAGGGGGTGCAGCGCATGCGCCAGGGCCGCTGTGTTCCCGGCATCACCGCGCTCTGTCGCGTGGCTGGTAAAGATCCGGCCCGCCTGACCACCAGCGAACTCGGTTTTGCGCTGGGACCGCGCCTGAATGCCGCCGGCCGGCTGGCCGACATGGCCTTGGGAATCGAACTGCTGAGCAGCGACGATCTGGCGCGCTGCGGGCAGATCGCCGCGGAGCTCGACACCATCAACAAGGCCCGGCGCGAGATTGAACAGGACATGAGCACGCAGGCGCGCACGATCGTCGACGGCCTGCTGGCCAAGGCGCAGCGCGCGATCCCGGCCGGGCTGTGTCTGTTCGACGACAGCTGGCATCAGGGCGTGGTGGGCATCGTGGCCTCGCGCATCAAGGAGCGCTATCACCGGCCGGTGATCGCCTTTGCGCCGGGCGAGGGCGAGGAACTGAAAGGCTCGGCGCGCTCGATTCAGGGCGTGCACATCCGCGACGTGCTGGATGCGCTGGCCACCCACAATCCCGGCCTGCTGGGCCGTTTTGGCGGCCACGCGATGGCGGCCGGCCTGTCGCTACGACGGGGCGACTTGCCGCGTTTTCAGGCGGCTTTTGCCGACGAAGTGGCGCGGGTTGCAGATGCCAGCATCCTCGAACAGGTGTTGCTGACCGATGGCGAACTGGCCGCCGGCGATTTCACGCTGGCACTGGCCGCGCAGCTGGCGACGCTGCTGCCCTGGGGACAGGGTAATCCGGCACCGCTGTTCGACGGGGAGTTCAAGGTGCTGGGCCGCCGGGTGGTCGGCGAGCGACATCTGAAACTGGACCTCGGCGCGCCCGGCGGCGTGCAGGTCAGCGCCATCGCCTTCGGCGCGGCAGAGGCCGACTGGACGCATGCCCGGCGCATCCACGCCGCCTACCGGCTGGACGTCAACGAGTGGAACGGCAACGAATCCCTGCAGTTGCAGATCGAGTTCGCGCGCAGTCTCGAGGTCTGACAGGCTCATGCAATGAGCTTCCTCGGGGCTTATCCTGAGCACGCGTCGGTCCGGCGCGTATCGGAAGTCAGTCCATGAGCATGAACGAACGCATCTTCAAGATTGAGCAGTTGCTGGCGGCCCGTTCAGTCGTTAGCTTCAGGGATTTACTGGGCGAACTGGAAGTCTCGCCCGCCACGCTAAAGCGCGATCTGGCCTATTTGCGCGACCGCATGCAGTCGCCGATCGAGTTCGACCGCAGCCTTGGCGGCTACCGGCGCGCCAAGCCCAGCGGCAAGGCCGCGCGTCAGGGGTTTCCGGGGCTCTGGTTCAATGCCTCCGAAGCCACCGCCCTGCTGACCATGCATCACCTGCTGTCCAACCTGCAGCCCGGCCTGCTGGCGCGGCATATCGAGCCGCTGCGCGAGCGGCTGCAAAGCCTGATGGAAAGCTCGGAGCATTCCTTCGCCGAATTCGAACGGCGGGTGCGTATCGAACAGCCGGGCCGCGCCGCGCCACAGCCCAAATACTTCGAGGCCGTGGCGGACGCGGTATTTGCCCGCCGCCGGCTGGCGCTGAGCTACTACGCGAAGTCGAGCGACGAAGAAACGCTGCGCGAAATCTCGCCCCAGCAGATCGTGTTTTACCGGCAGGTCTGGTACCTCGACGCCTGGTGTCATCTGCGCGACGGCTTGCGCAAGTTCGCGCTGGACGGCATTCGTAAAGTCACCCGACTGGAGACCCCGGCGAAGGAGCTGCCGCAGGCCCAGCTGCAGGAGTTCCTTGCCGCCGGCTACGGCGTTTTCGCCGGCAAAAATATGCAGTGGGCCAAGCTGCGATTTACGGCCTCGGCGGCGCGCTGGGTGGCGAGCGAGCGCTGGCATGCGCGACAGAAACAGCGCTGGGAGGAAGACGGCAGCTATCTGCTCGAAGTGCCCTACAGCCAGCCGCAGGAACTGGTGATGGACGTGCTCCGCTATGGCGCCGACGTTGAAGTGCTGGAGCCCGCAGATCTGCGCGAACAGGTCCGGCAATCGCTGGTGCAGGCCGCCGCGCGCTACGCCTAGACCGGCAATTGTGCGGGCTCAGCGCCTGAGCCCCGCCGCCCGCACACTGGGCACCTCAAACAGGAGGTTGCCATGTCAGTTATCACGGACACTCTGGACGGCGTCACGCTGTCTGTACCCCAGTTCTGGGCCAATCTGGTCATGTTTCCCTTGCTCGCCGGCGACGCTGCCGCGCCCGACTATCTGGTGCTGGACGAGGCCTTGCGGCGACAAACCGCGCGCGTCACCGAAATCTCCGAAGGTGGCAGCGTGCCCGAGCTTGCCTTTGAGAACGACAACGAGCTGTCGGTGCTGTTGCTGGACGGCGAAGAACTCATCGGCGCGCGCCAGAACCGGGTGCTGAACAGCACCGTGCTGGTCGGGGGCAAACGCAAGCTGAGCATTCCCGTGTCCTGCGTGGAGCACGGGCGCTGGCGCTACAACTCGTCCGAGTTTGCCAGCGCCGACCGCGCGCTGTTCGCGAAGGCGCGGGCAAAGAAAATGCAGCGGGTGTCCGAGTCGCTGCGCGAAAGCGGCAGCTACCGCTCCGACCAGAGCGAAGTGTGGGACGACATCGCCGAGAAGTCGGCGGCCTTTCGCACTCACTCGCCAACCGCGGCGATGGGCGACGTGTTCGAGCAAGAGCGCCCGCGGCTGGAGACCTTTGTCGCGGCGCTGCAGCCGGTCGCGGCCCAGCGCGGCGCGCTGTTTGCGATCGACGGACAAGTCGTCGGCATGGAGCTCTTCGACTGCCCGCAAACCTTTGCCCACTACCTGCCG
>JAURHQ010000729.1 GCA_030833185.1 Gammaproteobacteria bacterium
CGACGCCGACCACGGCCTTCCTCGGCACCGCCTCCAAGGCCGCGGGCGCTTTCACGCTCGTCCTGCTCGCGACGGGTCCCTTCGCGCCGCTGGCGCCGAAGCTCGCGCCCCTGCTCGGCGTCGCGGCGCTGCTGACGCTGCTGGCCGGCAACCTCGGCGCGCTCGCTTCCACGGACGTCAAGCGCACCTTGGCGCTCTCGGGCGTCTCCCATGCCGGCTTCATCCTCGCCGCCGTCACCGTCGCCTTGGTCGCCCCCGGGGCTGACGCCTTCGGCTATGACGCCGAGCAGGTCGTCGTCATCTACCTCCTCGCCTACCTCGCCGGCACCTTCCTGACCGCGCAGGCGCTGGTCGCCCTGCCGGCGCTCGAAGACCATCGCCGTCCGCAGCTCGCGCTGCGCGGCCTGCTGCGCCGCTCCCCGCTGCTCGCCGGCGCCTTCGGCTTCGGCATCGGCTCGCTCGCGGGCATCCCGCCCTCCGTCGGCTTCATCGCCAAGCTGATCATC
>JAURHQ010000730.1 GCA_030833185.1 Gammaproteobacteria bacterium
GTCACACAGTGACGCGCTCGGACGCTCAGAGCTATGGAATCGAACGAGCCCGCGCGCGCGAATGACCGCGACGCCATCGCGCACGCTCTGACGTCGACGTACATGTTCGACGCTCGCGACGTCGATCGCGCTCTGCGCGAGTTCGCGAGCGAGGTCTCGATAGAAGCGTGCGTCGATGCGTTGCTCGACGCCGGCGCGCCTGACCGCGGCGGCCCGGCGACGCGCGTCATCCGTTGTCCGCACGACGCGAACGTACGGACGAACGATGAGGAGGGAATTAGATTTAAGATGACGTGCGAGGAGTGCGAGGCAACGAAAGAGTTGTGGACGTGCTTGCGGTGTGGAATCGTGGGATGTGGGCGGTACGCGAACGCGCACGCCAAGGCGCACGCGAAGGAGGCGCACGCGAACGCGAGCCAAGCGATCGGGCATGACGATCTCTCGGTGTGGTGCTACGCGTGCGAGGCGTACGTCATCTCGACGGGAACGGTGTTTGAAAACATCGT
>JAURHQ010000731.1 GCA_030833185.1 Gammaproteobacteria bacterium
GCGCGTCCTCCCACGCGGCGACGCCGCCGGGCACGTCGCCGCGCACGAAGAGCACCGAGCCGAGGTCGTGCGCGGCCGCGAACCAGCGCGGGCGCAGCGCGAGCGCGACGCGCAGCTCGCGCTCGGCGTCGGCGAAGCGGCCCGCGAAGGCGGGCTGGTCCTCGTCACCTTGCTGCCGGAACCGGTCGCCTTGCCCGGCGAAGCCAAGGGCGGCCTCGCGCTCGGCGCGGGCCGGGCGGAGGCCCAGTTGCCTCCCTTTGGCCAGCAGCCCGACACGCTGCGCCAGCAGGTGGGAGCCCGGAAGATCGACAGCGCCGGCGCGCGCCGGCTGGGGCTGCCCGCCGCGGCCGTGGAGCTGGTGCGCGGTGCCACGGGCCGTCAGAAGTGGATTCGGGTGGCCGGCCTCAGCGCCGAGGCGGTGCGGGCCGCCCTGCTGGCCGACCTCTGAGCCGATGCGCGGCCACCGCTGACGCCGCGCCGGCGTGGATTTGCTGGCAAACTGCGCC
>JAURHQ010000732.1 GCA_030833185.1 Gammaproteobacteria bacterium
GGCGCGTGTGCCTGCCCGCGAAGTCCGCTCGCAACCTCCAGCAGCACGTCGATCGGTTCGCGCTTGAGGATCGCGGCGAGAACGGGCGTCGCCGAGGTCCGCGCCGCATGCCGAAACGAGGCGGCCGTGGTGCGCGCGCCCGCGGGGCCGCCTGCGCCCTGGTCTCCCGGCCGGTCGCCGACCCGCTTCCGCAGCTGGTCGTGGCCGACGCCGCTTCCGCGCTACGCGCCGCCGCCGGCGCCTGGCGCCGCCGCTTCCCCGGTCCCGTGGTCGGCGTCACGGGCAGCGTCGGCAAGACTTCCACGAAGGACCTGCTCGCGGCGTTGCTCGGGCCGACGGCCTTCGCCACCGAGGCCAACCTCAACAACCTGCTCGGCGTCCCGCTGATGCTGCTGCGCGCCGACCCGGCCCGCCATCGTTACGCCGTGATCGAGGCGGGCATGAGCCTGCCGGGCGAACTCGGCGTCTCGGCCGAAGTCGTCCGCCCGGACATCGCGATCATCA
>JAURHQ010000733.1 GCA_030833185.1 Gammaproteobacteria bacterium
GCGCAGCTGCCCATCCGCGACCCCGGAGAGGAAGCTGCCGCGGGCGTGCGCCGCGCCGCGGCAGCCAAGGCGGCCGCCAAGGCCAAGAAGGGGCCCGAGCTGCAGATGGGCAAGTTCAACGGCTATGATGACGTGGATTTGCTGGGCGAGGACCTGCGCGACGTGGACGGCGGCGGCGAGATCACGGTCGTCGTCATCTCGCCCGTCGTATTGACCGACCCGTCGGATCCCGACCAAGTGCAGATGTAGCCCTCCGGGCACTCGACATCCGGAACCGCCTGAGAATGCGCCAGAGCTGCGGCAAAAAGAAAACCCAAGACAAGGATGCAGATCACGATGAGCTGGTCTCTGTTTAGGTTGAGTTTCATTTTACAAGCCGGTCCAGTAGGCGCTCGATCTTGGCGTCCAAGTTGTCGATGCGCGTGATGACGCGATTTATGTCGGTGTGCATATCGACGCGCGTCACATAGTCGCGCGCCAGCTCTTCGCGGGTCTTATTCAGGA
>JAURHQ010000734.1 GCA_030833185.1 Gammaproteobacteria bacterium
CGCGCCGGCGGCGCCGGCCGACGCCGGCAGGCCCTCGCCGACGTGCAGCACGTAGCCCGCGGCGACGATGCAGTCGACGACCGACATGGGCCCCACCACGCCCGTGTCGCCCACCTGGCCGCCGGACTCGGCGTAGAACGACGTCGCGTCGAGCACGAGGCCCAGCGGGCCCGCGGCCGCGGCGTCGCCCGGCGCGACGCGGTCGACAAAGCCGGCGGGCGTCAGGATGGCCAGCAGCGTGGCGGCCTCGACGTCCGCGGCGCCGTACTTGGCGCTGTCGTCGGTCACGGCCACGCCCTTGGCCTGCAGGTGGCCCGTGGCCTCCGCCTCAAACTTGAGCGTCGGGCCGCCGCCGGCGCCGGTTTTTTTGCCGGCGGCGCGGCTGCGGCGGCTGCTGCGGCCGCGCAGCAGCGGCCGCCGCAGCACGCGGCGGCGGCGGCGGCGGCGGCGGAGCGCAGCGCGTGGCAGGGCAAATCGCCGGGCGCCGTCGCGGCGGCCGTCGCG
>JAURHQ010000735.1 GCA_030833185.1 Gammaproteobacteria bacterium
TGCAGCTGAGGGGCTACCAAGAACGCGCCATCGATGCCCTGCGCTCCGCCATGCAGCAGGGCGCCAGGGCACCGCTGCTATGCCTACCCACCGGCGGCGGCAAGACCGTGGTGTTTGCCACCATTGCCGCCAGCGCTGCAGCCAAAGGCAACCGCGTGCTGATCTTGGTGCACCGCCGCGAGCTGATCCATCAGGCCAGCGCCAAGCTGCAATGGGTCGGCCTTGAGCACGGCATCATCGCGGCCGGTGTGCCCGCCACAGATGCACCAGTACAGATCGCATCGGTGCAAACGCTCGCGCGGCGCCTTGCATGCATGGACTGGCAGCCTGGTTTGATCATCATCGATGAAGCCCACCACGCCACAGCTGGCCAGTGGGCGCGCATCCTCAATCACTGGCCTGATGCTTACCGCCTAGGCGTTACAGCCACACCATGCCGTCTCTCAGGCGAGGGGCTGCGCGCAGCATTCGACGCCATGGTGCTTGGTCCCAGCGTTGCTGAT
>JAURHQ010000736.1 GCA_030833185.1 Gammaproteobacteria bacterium
GGCGGTCAACACCACGGGCACGGGCGTGGCGCCGTTGCCGGTGACGGTCTTGGTGACGGTGTTCGTGCCGTCGCTAAGGGTGACGGTGATCAGCGCGCCGGCCTCGCCGGTGACGGTGACCACGCCGGTGCCCGCCTGCGCCTCGGTGCTGGTGGCGCCGGCGCTGGGGGCCAGGCCGACACCGCTGCCCAGCGCCAGGCCAGGCGCCGCGGGGGCGGTGGTGTCGAGCGTCAGGCTGCCGCTGCCGCTGCTGCGCTCGAGCACGGCAGTGATGTCGGGTTCGCACACATCAAAACAGTTGCACACCTGCGCACCGCGCGAGGGCAGCGCCACCGGTGGCGTGGCGGTGCCGGCGAGCAGCGCGCGGCCAAAGCGCTGCGCTGGCAGCTCATCGAGCAGCAAGTCGCTAACCCAGCCGCTCGCGAGCGTGTCGCCGGCCAGCATGAAGGACTTGAGCAGCGCGTCGGTGGTCTCACCGGCAGCAGTGCCGGTGGCCGCGCTCG
>JAURHQ010000737.1 GCA_030833185.1 Gammaproteobacteria bacterium
GTCCTCCCTCAAAAAGCCGCCCGGCACCCCCGGCGGCTTTGTCGTTTTAAGAGCCCCACCGCTGAGCAATCTGCCCGGCGGCCCGCTTCTGACTCCTGAATCCACCATGCCCCTGCCTCCAGCCCCCACCCAGCGCGCCAGCGTCCTGTCCAAGCAAGCCTACGGCGGCCAGGCCCGCGGTGCCGAATCCCCAGCTCAAAAGCGCGGGGCGGCAGCCGCTCGGCTTGAGCAGGAGGCTCATGCGGATGTGGAACAAGCCAGACCGCCCGAGCCCAGCCAGGCGCCGCGCGGACGCAAAAAGAGCCAGCCGCAAGCGCTGCCCACCGCCAGCGTCACCCCCAAGGACACCGCCAGCGCCGTGACCAGTGCACCGGCCGCGCCAGAGGCCAGCACAGCGGCCGCACCGCGCAGCCAGGCCCGCAGCAAGCGCAAAAGCACAGGCCCGACCAAACTCTTTGTGCTCGACACCAATGTGCTGCTGCACGACCCGATGTGCTTGTTCC
>JAURHQ010000073.1 GCA_030833185.1 Gammaproteobacteria bacterium
GTTTAATTGGCGCGATCGGATTAGCCTGCCGCGCGCACAGGCGGGAGGATAGCGACCGGCAATTGGCCGCAAGCTTCCGGAGTTCCCGTCATGTCTGCTTCTTCCGCGGCCCCCAAAGTGGCCCTCGTCACCGGCGCGTCGTCCGGCATGGGCAAGGAAACCGCCAAGCGCCTGCTCGCTGCCGGCTACACCGTCTACGTCGCCGCCCGGCGCCGCGCGCTGATGGACGATCTGGCTGCGCTGGGCGCCATTCCGCTCACCATGGACATCACCCAGGACGCCGACGTCCGGCAGGCGGTGGCGACCATCGAGGCCGGCCACGGCGCGGTGGATGTGCTGATCAACAACGCGGGCTTCGGGCTCTTCGGCTCGGTCGAGGAAACAAGCCTCGAGGACGCCCGCTACCAGTTTGAAGTGAATCTGTTTGGGCTGGCCCGGCTCACCCAGCTGCTGTTGCCCGGCATGCGCGCGAAAGGCGCGGGGACGATCGTCAACCTCTCCTCAATGGGCGGCAAAATCTACACGCCGCTTGGCGCCTGGTATCACGCCACCAAGCACGCCATTGAAGGCTTCAGCGACTGCCTGCGCATTGAGCTGGCGCCGCTCGGCATCAAGGTGGTGATTATCGAGCCGGGGATCATTGCCACCGAGTTTGGTGAGGTCATGTCCGGCCCCATGCTGGAACGTTCGGGCCAGGGGCCTTATCGCGCGCTGGCGAACGCCACCGCCAAGGCGGTACACGACGCCTACGCCAAACCCGGCGGCGCCTCACCCGCCTCGCTGGTGGTCGATGGCATCATGCAGGCCCTGACCGCCAAACAGCCGAATACGCGCTACGCGATGGGCAAGATGGCGAAGCCCATGATGTTCATCCGCAAGTATTTCGGCGACCGGTTCTTCGACAAGGCCCTGCTCAGTCAGGTGAAGTAGCGCAGGGCTGGAGGCAGCGATGAAACAGGCAACCCGCTTTGCCGTCCAGAAAAGCTGGCGGCTGTTGATGCTGGACATGGGGCTGGACCCGGCCAGCGTGCTGGCGCTGGCGCAATTGCCGGCGGATCTCTTCGCGCGCGCGGAGGCCAGCCTGACTCCGGGCGAGTACTTTCGCCTGTGGCAGGGCATGGAAGCGGCCGCCGGCGGGGCGGATCTGGCGCTGAAGCTGGGGCAGGCGATTTCGGTCGAGGCCTTTCATCCGGTCATCTTTGCCTGCCTGTGCAGCCCGGATTTGAACACCGCGCTGGCGCGGATCGCCCAGTACAAACAGCTGATCGGGCCCTTGCGGATGACGGTCGAAGCGGGGCCCGCCAGCACCGGGGTGACGCTTGCCTGCTATGGCCATCAGGGCCCTTTGCCCAGTTCGCTGGCGGCGGCGGAGCTGGTGTTCTTTACCCAGCTGGCGCGACTCGCCACCCGCCATCGCGTGCTGCCGCTGGCGCTCAGCGCGCCGACCTTGCCCAGCGCGCTCGCGCCTTACGAGGCCTTCTTCGGCTGCCCGCTGCAAGCCGGGCGCGAGATCAGGATTGTCTTCTCCCGGGCCGACGCCTGCCGCCCTTTCCTGACCGAAAACGCGGCCATGTGGCAGACCTTCGAGACCAGCCTTAACGCGCGCCTGTCCGCGCTGGCGGTGCCGGCGACGGTGGCCGAGCGGGTGCGCGGCGCACTCCTGCAACTGCTGCCGGCGGGTCTGGTCACGATCGACGACGTCGCCGCGCGCCTCGCCATGAGCCGGCGCAGCCTGCAGCGGCATTTGCGCGAAGAAGCGGTGAGTTTTCAGGATCTGCTGGCGCAGGTGCGGGCGGAGCTTGCCAAGCATTACCTCGCCAGTTCGGCGATTTCGCCGGGCGAAATCGCCTGGCTGCTGGGCTTTCGCGAATCCAATTCTTTTCACCGCGCCTTCCGCCACTGGACCGGGGTGACGCCGGGCGCGTGGCGCCACGCGCAACAAACAACGGCCCACTGAGGCCCGCCCGCCGCAAGCAAGGCTCGCGGGCGCTCCTTTCCTCGGGTAGGCTCGGTTGCCATGGTGAATCTTCTGGCATTGGCCGCCGATCTGCCGCAGGTGCAGTTCGAGCCCGGCGCGACGGTGGTGCGTGAGCACGATGTCGCCGGCGGCCTGTGGGTGCTGATAAGCGGGCGGCTGGAGGTGCGCAAGGGCGAAGTCGTGGTGACCACCGTCACCAAACCCGGCGCGCTGATTGGCGAGATCTCGCTGCTGCTGAACCGCGCCTACAGCGCGACCGTGGTGGCGACGAGCCCCACGCGCATGTACTACGCCGCCGACGGCGCGGCCATGCTGGACAGCCATCCCGCGATCATGCGGCTGGTAGCCGAGGGGCTCGCCGATCGACTGTCCTTTGTCACCACCTATCTGGCGGATCTGAAGCACCAGTACGGCGACGCGCCGGGCTTGGCGATGGTCAGTGAGGTGCTGCGGGAACTGGCCGAGCATCAGCCGCCGCCCGCGCGCCCGGGTTCGCTGCGCGACCCCGATCCGGACTACTAGCGCCGCTAGAACACGCTGCGGGCGGGCGCTGCCGATGCGTCGAGCTGCAGCGTTTCCTCCCCCATCATCGAGCGCCATACCGCGGTGCCCGCGGCAAGGTCGAGCTCGATGTGCGTAGGCACCGGGCCCACCTGCCGGCCGGCATTGAACACCCAGCTGCGGTCGATGCGTTCTGCCCAGTGCCCACTGGCCTTGAACGGCGGTTCATGGACGTGGCCGGTCAGGACCAGATCGGGCTGGTGGTGGGCGATCCAGTCCACTACGTCGCGGTCGCCGTAGTGCCGTTTCCCGGTCCAGCAGGTCGGCGAGCCGTAGGGCGGCCAGTGATAGACCCAGATCCAGCGCGCGGGGCGTGCCGCGGCGTCCGTCGCGAGTTGTGCGGCCACGGCTTCGCGACCCAGCGGGCCGTCCCACCAGGGACAGACGCTGATCAGCGCATCCCCCAGCCGCAGCGAGCTGCCGTCGCCGTGCAGGCCGCTGGCGCGCGCCTCGGCCAGCCAGAGCGCGGCCTGTTCGCCGCGGGCATCGGGCCCGGTGAGGTCGTGATTGCCAGAGCCCACCACCAGCGTGGTGGTCTCGTGGAGCAGGCGGAGATAGCGCAGCACCACCACCGCCTGCGCGTTCAGCGGCACGGTGGAACTGATGTCCAGCAGGTCGCCGGCGATCACCACCACATCGAAGGCAGGCGCGGCGCGCACCAGCCAGTCGAACTGGGGCAGGGTGTAGTGCAAGTCGGCGACCAGCAGCAGGCGCAATGGGGCGATCCTCATCGGGTTGCTCTCATGCTATCGGAGCGGCGCCACGGCCGCCTGCCCGGATTGCGCCACGGGCGCCAGACGGGGGAGAATCGTGGCATTCCACAGACCCAGAGGCAGCACCCATGAATGTCGCCGTTTCCCCCGAGGCTTTCGTTTCCGGCTACAAGACCGACGCCATCGAATGGCAGCGCATCGTCGGCACGCCGCGCTTTGACTACCCGATCGACTACTGGGTCGCGGTGCTGGGCGTGCAGCCGGAAACCGGCCAGATCGACTTCCTCTCCAAGTGGGAGCCGAACGCCTACTGCCACTATCACCGCCATCTCGGCCCGACCACCGTGCTGGTGCTGGAAGGCGAACATCATGTGATCGAAAAAACTGCGACCGAGACCGTGCACAAGATCCGCACGCCGGGCTTCTTTGCCCGCAATCCGGGCGGGGATGTGCACATGGAGTTTGGCGGCCCGCAGGGCGCGGTGGTGTTTTTCAGCGTGCAGGCGGTGGAGGGCGGCAAGCTCTTCGAGGTGATGGACAAGGACGGCAAGGTGCTGGTCACCGCCACCATCGACGACTTCCTGAGCGGCAAGCTGAAGGGCTAAGCCCTTCAGCGCTCGCCTGCCGTCGTCCGACGGCAGGCGCCTGACCCCATGACTCCCCTGTTGTCCCGTCTGCGCTGGCTGCCCGTTGTGCTGTTGCTGAGCGCCTGCGCGGCGCCGATGCTGCTCATCCCCGGCCAGCGCGAACTCATGTGGGCGCTGCTGACCCCGCTGGTCGGCTTTGATCCGAACAAGGTCAATCTGTTCGAGCAACCGCTCATCAAGCAGCGCATGACCAGCCTGCTCGGCAGCCATTACGACGACACCATGCGGCGGCTGCACACCGCCAACGAGCTGCAAAAAGAGGGACCGCTGTTCTTTGTGGTCTCGCGCGCCGCGCCCGAATTAGCCCAGCAGGCGGGGCTGGTGTGGAACTCGGATACCGACCGCCTCGCCGCCGTGCTGAAGCGCGGTGACCAGACCGAAATCCTCAGCGAAGCCGTGCAGGGCGCGGTCACCGCCACCGCGCCGACCTGGCCGGCGGCGATCACCGCGTGGCTGCCGCCCACGCCCTGACGAGCAAGACCCATGAGCAAGACCTGGACCGACTACAGCGGCCTCGACTATTTCAAGGCGATGATTGCCGGCGAAACCCCGCACGCCAGAATGGCGAGCCAGATCCCCATGCGCTGCGTGGCCGCCGAATACGGCTTTCTGCGCTTCATCGCCCGCGCCGGCGAACAGCACACCAATCCCTTCGGCCCGGTGCACGGCGGCTTTGCCGCGACGGTGCTGGACTCGGCCGGCGCCTGCGCGGTGCACACCACGGTGGAGCAGGGCGTGGGTTCGACCACCATTGATCTCCACGTGAAGTACTTCCGCCCGGTGCCGCAGGATGTGGACCTGATCGCCGAGGCGCGAGTCACCAATGTCTCGAAACGCCTCGGCGTTGCCGACTGCACGCTGACCGACGAGACCGGCAAACGCTACGCGCAGGCCACCGTTACCTGCATGATTTTGCGGGACTAAACCGATGCAAGCGGACTTCTGGCTCGAACGCTGGCAGAACCAGGAAATCGGCTTTCACCTGCCGATGGTCAATCCGCGCTTGATGGACTACTGGCCGCGGCTTGCCCTGCCGCCGGACGCGCGCGTGCTGGTACCGCTGGCCGGCAAGACGCTGGACCTCGGCTGGCTGCGCGCGCAGGGGCATGCGGTGCTGGCGGTGGAGTTGAGCGAAGACGCGGCGCGCGCTTTTTATGCCGAAGCGGGCCTCAGCCCCACGCGTTGCGTGGAAGGCGCGTTCATCCGCTACAGCGCGCAGGGCGTCGACTATCTGGTGGGCGACTTCTTCGCGCTGTCCGCCGCGCAGTGCGGCCCCTTCGGCGGCGTGTGGGACCGCGGCGCGCTGGTCGCACTGCCGCCCGAGCTACGCGAGCGCTACGTCGCACACATGGCCACGCTCGGCGCGCCCGGCGTCCAAACGCTGCTGATCACGCTGGAATACGCGCAGGCGCAGATGAACGGGCCGCCGTTTGCGGTGCCGGAAGACGAGGTGTGGAGCTACTTCGGGGCCACGCACGACGTCGAGCTGCTGCTGCGCGAAGATATCCTGGCGCTGGAACCGCGCTTTGCGGCCCGCGGCGTCACGGCGCTGGACAGCGCGGTCTATCGCCTGCAACGTCGGGCCTGAGCCTTAAAAAAACTGAGCTTTCGGGGAGTCACGAATCATGGATACCTCACCGGCCACCGACCCTTACGCCCTGACGCTGGCGGAGATCGACGTCAGCAACCCCTGGCTGTACGAGCAGGATCTCGCCGGGCGTTATTTCGAGCGCCTGCGCCGCGAGTCGCCGGTGCACTACTGCGCGAACGGCGCCTATGGCGCGTTCTGGTCGATTACCCGCTATCAGGACATCGTGCAGGTCAACGCCGACGACAGCTTCAGCTGCGACTACCAGCTTGGCGGGCACGTGCTGGGTTACGACAAGATGTTCCGCGCCAACGGCGTGGATGCGCGCATGTTCCAGTCCACCGATCCGCCGGTGCACACTGCGCAGCGCAAGGCCATTGCGCCGATCGTGGCCCGCGCCAGCGTGCGCGAGATGGAAGACATGATTCGTCGCCGCTGCGGCGAACTGCTGGATTCGCTGCCGGTGGGCGAGACCTTCGACTGGGTCGACCGTCTGTCGGTCGAGCTGACCTCGCAAATCCTCGCTGAATTATTCGATTTTCCGTGGGACAAGCGGCGACTGCTGTCGCACTGGTCGGATGTCGCCGTGACCGAGCCGGGCTTTGGCATCGTCGCGAGCTGGGACGAGCGACGCCTGGCGCTGGAAGACTGCTTCAACACCTTTGCCGGCCTGTGGCAGGAGCGCCTGCAGGGTGAGCCGCGCGGCGATTTGCTGTCCTTGATGGTGCACAGCGAAGCGACCAAGGACTTAAGCCCCGGCGAGTTCCTGGGCAATCTGATCAACCTCATCGTGGGCGGCAACGACACCACCCGCAATTCGCTGACCGGCGGCGTGATTGCGCTCAACCGCTACCCGCAGGAATACGAACGACTGCGCGCCAATCCCGCGCTCGTCTCCAGCATGGTGCCGGAAATCATTCGCTGGCAGACGCCCATCTCACACATGGCGCGCACCGCGACCCGCGACGTGCAGGTGGGCGAGGCGACGATCCGCGCGGGCGATCGGGTGGCCATGTGGTATCTCTCCGGCAATCGCGACGACACCGAAATCGACCGCCCGGAAGATTTCATCATCGACCGGCCGCAGGCGCGGCGGCATTTGTCCTTTGGCTTCGGCACGCATCACTGCGTGGGTTACCGGCTGGCCGAGCTGCAGCTGCAGGTGGCCTGGGAAGAAATCATGAAGCGTTTCCGGCAGGTGGAAGTGATGGGTGAGCCGCAGCGTGTGTGCTCCAACATCATCCACGGCTACGCCAGCCTGCCGGTGCGGCTGCATCGCTGGTAGCGCAGATGTCTGGCGCGCCAAGCAAGGAGGGCAGCATGGTCGAAGGCATCGACAGCGAACACGTCACGGCCTGGCTGGCCGCGCAGGTGCCGGCGCTGACGCCGCCGGTGAGCTACGCGCTGATCGCCGGCGGTCATTCCAATCTGACCTACAGCGCAGTGGATGCAGCCGGGCGCTGCTATGTGATTCGCCGCCCGCCGCTCGGCCACGTGCTGGAAAGCGCGCACGACATGGGCCGCGAGCACCGCATCATCCACGCGCTCTGCGACAGCGGGGTGCCGGTCGCGCGCACCTACGGCCTGTGCCGCGATGTGGCGGTCAACGATGCGCCGTTTTTTGTGATGGATTTCGTGGCCGGCGTGGTGCCGCACGACGATGTCGTCGCGGCGCAGATCCCGCCGGCCGAACGCCTGACCCTCAGCATGGATGTGATCGAGGTGCTGGCGCGGCTGCATCGGCTCGATCCGGATGCCGTGGGTCTGGGCGGTCTGGGTCGCAAGGAAAACTACATCGCCCGCCAGCTGAAGCGCTGGGCAGGTCAGTGGGAACAGACCCGCACCGAGCCCGTGCCGGTGATGGAAGAGGCGCTGCGCCTGTTAAGCGAGCGCATGCCGCAGCAGGTCGGCGCGAGCATCGTGCACGGCGACTATCGGCTGGGCAATTTCATCGTCGGCGAGGGGCGGATCCGCGCCGTGCTCGACTGGGAGCTTTGCACGCTGGGCGATCCGCTGGCGGATCTCGGCTATCTGCTCAACACCTGGATGGGCCCGGACGAACGGCGCGGCGATGCCGAAGACCGCATGCCGACCACCGCGGGCGGCTTTGCGCCGCGCGAGGCGCTGCTGGCGCGCTATGCCGAACTGACCGGCTTCGACCTGACCCACATCGACTACTACCGCGCGTTTCAGCAGTGGCGGCTGGCGGCGATTCGGCAGGGCGTTTACAAGCGCTATCTGGTCGGCGCGATGGGCAGCGCGCGCGATTTTGATCTGGACGGCTATCAGGCGGTCATCGTGCGCAAGGCCGAGATTGCGGTGGCCTTGCTCGGCGGCTAGGTCGGGTCGCGCAGCGCCGAGTGGTCGCGCGTGTCGCGCATGAACAGGTACACCAGCAGCGACACCGCAATCATCCCCGTCAGATAAAAATAGAAGCCGCGCTCGAAGCCGGCGGCCTTGAACCACAGCGCCAGCGGCTCGGCCGTGCCGCCGAAGATCGAGACCGTGATCGCATAGGGCAGGCCGACACCGGTGGCGCGCACATGGGTGGGGAACAACTCCGCCTTCACCACCGCGTTGATCGAGGTGTAGCCGGCCACGATCAGCCACGCGCAGGCAATCAGCCCGAACGCGACCAGCGGGCTGCGGGTGGCCTGCAGTGCGTCCAGCAGCGGGATGGTGAATAGCGTGCCCGTGATGCCGAACCAGAGCAGCAGCGGCTTGCGCCCGATGCGGTCCGACAAGGCGCCGTACAGCGGCTGCAGCAGCAGCGCGAACACCAGCGTGCCGGCGGTGACCAGCGTGGTCTGGCTTGGGCTTAAACCGACCGACAGCTTCAGATATTTCTGCATGTAGGTGGTGTAGGTGTAGAAGGCGGTGGTGCCGCCCATCGTCAGCCCCACCACCAGCAGCACTTCGCGCGGATAGCGCAGCAGCGCGCGCAGGCTGCTTTCCGCGCCCGGCGCCGCGGCCTTGAAATGATCCGTCTCGGCCAGCGTCCGGCGCATCAGCAGCACGCTCACCGCCAGCACCGCGCCAATCACAAAGGGAATGCGCCAGCCCCAGTCGCGGATTTCCGCGGGGCTGAGGAACACCTGTTCCAGCAGCAGCAGGACCAGGATCGCGCAGAGCTGGCCACCGATGAGCGTCATCGGCTGGAAGCTCGCAAAGAAGCCCCGGTGCCGCGCGCTGGCCATTTCGCTGAGATAGGTCGCGCTCGCGCCGTACTCGCCGCCCAGACTCAGGCCTTGCAGCACGCGGGCAAGACCGAGCAGCGCGGGCGCTGCAACGCCGATGCTGGCGTAGGAGGGCAAGACGGCGATCATCAGCGAGCCGGCCGACATCAAGAGCACCGACCACAGGAGCGCACGACGCCGGCCATAGCGGTCGCCCAGATGACCGAACAGCCAGCCGCCAATTGGCCGCGCGATAAAGCCGAAGGCAAACAGCAGCGCGGCGTTCAGCTGCTGGACCACGGGGTCGTTGCCGGGAAAGAACGCCGGCGCGAAGTACAGCGAAAACGCGGCGTAGGTGTAGAAGTCGTACCACTCGACCAGATTGCCGGCCGAGCCGGTGAGAATCGCGCGCGCCCGGCGGGCGAGATCGGCGCGGTCGGTGGGTGTGTCGATCATGGCTGCCAGCTGCCGCTTGCTTGCGGCAGGTCAGGGCCGGCGCTCGGGCGCGCTGTCAGGCTGGGCTTCCGTTGCTGTCGTCTTGCGAGGCGCCGATGAAACTCTTTGCCAACTGCCTGTTGTTGTGCGCGCTGGCCACCCCGGCGCTGGCGAGCGACAGCGAACTGCCCGCCACCCGCTTCAACGAAGACTGCGCGAGCTGCCACGGCGTGGGCGGCGCCGGTGATGGCCCGGTCGCGGCGGTGCTGAAGATAAGGCCGACCAATCTCACCCTGCTCGGCAGCGGCGGCAGCTTTCCTTACGCCCGCGTGTATCGCGCCATCGACGGTCGCGACCTGCCGCTGTCCCACGGCACACCCGACATGCCCCTCTGGGGCGAGCGCTACAAGCGCGCGCTGGGACCGCTGGGCGAGAAGGTCCTGCACCAGCGCATCGACGCGCTGGTGAAGTACGTGGAAAGCCTGCAGGTGCATTAGCACTCAGGCGTTGCGAATGGTCAGGCCGCCATCCACCGGCAGCGCCACGCCGGTGATGTACGACGCCGCCGGCAGCACCAGACCGAGCGTGATGTGCGCCACTTCTTCCGGCTCGCCATAGCGTCGCAGCACGGTGCGTCGGCGCGCGAATTCCTGCCGCGCTTCTTCGGGAATGCTTTCGGTCAGGCCGGTAAGAATCGGGCCCGGGCAGATGCAGTTGACCGTGATGCCGCGGGAGCCGAGTTCCACCGCCAGCGAGCGGGTAAGGCCGATGACGCCGGTCTTGGCGGCGGTGTAGGCGCTGATGCCTTTGGTCGCGCCGAGGCCTTCGGTGGAGGCGATGTTGACCACGCGCGGCGCGGTGCTTTTCTGCAGATGCGGCAGGCATTCACGAATCAACAGCGCTTGCGCGGTGACGAGCACATCGAAGGTCCGCGCCCAGTGGGCTTCGAAGTCGGGCGACTCGAGCGGTGTGTCGAATACAAGTCCCGCGTTGTTGACGAGGATGTCGACGCCGCCCCAGCGCGCCACCATATCGGCCACCACCGCGCGGCGCTGCTCGGCCTTGCTGACGTCCAGTTGATGGCCCACCGCGCTGCCGCCGGCGCTGGTGATTTCGTCGACCACCGCCTGCACTTTGACCGGGTCGAGATCCGTCACCGCCACGTGTGCGCCTTCGTCCGCGAACAGCAGCGCAGTCGCGCGACCCATGCCGCTGGCCGCGCCCGTCACGAGCGCGACGCGCCCCTTGATGCTTCGATCGAGTTTGCTGTTCCGCCGCATTTTTTAGCGCTCCCCACGGTTTAAGTGGCCGCATTATGCCGCGCGAATTGCGGCGATCGTGAAGGGTGGGCGAAGCGTGGGAGCCGTGCCTATACTGCGGGCCAAAAAGCAGATCGAGGGGAGGCGTCACCATGTACGAACCGATGCTCGCAGGATTGCGCATTCTCGATTTTTCGCGCGCCCTGGCCGGCCCCACCTGCACCCGCATGCTGGTCGAGATGGGCGCCGAAGTCATCAAGGTCGAAGCCGCACCCGGCGGCGACCTCACCCGTCACACCGCCAAGTTTCGCGACGACAGCGACCGCAGCTTCTATTACGTGCAGCAGAACCGGGGCAAAAAGAGCGTCTGCCTCGACGTGCGCAAACCCGAAGGCCTCGCGCTGGCGCACGAACTGGTCAAACACGTCGACGTGGTGGTGGAGAACTTCAAGCCCGGCGTGATCGCCGAGATGGGCATGGGCTTCGAGGCGCTGAAAGCCATCAAGCCCGACATCATCCTCTGCTCGATCTCCGCGCTGGGGCAGAGCGGCCCGCTGGCCGGCAAGCCGGGTTACGACTACATCGCGCAGGCCTATGCCGGCGTGACCTCGATGATTGGCGATCCGGACCAGCCGCCCTATGTGCCGCTGCTGGGGCTGGGCGATGTCAGCACCGGCGTGCATGGCGCGCTGGCGATCCTCGCGGCGCTCCGGCATCGCGACCGCACCGGGCGCGGCCAGCATCTGGATGTGGGGCTGCTCGACGTCTACTACCACTGCCACGAGATGAACGTCATCACCCACAGCGGCACGCAGGGCCGGGTCAGTCCGCAGCGCACCGGGCGGCATCTGACCTATATGTGCCCGGCGGGCGTCTTCCGCGCCAGCGGCGGGCGCGACATCACCATCATGGCGTTTCTGCATCACTGGAAAGATTTGTGCGCGGCGATGCAGCGGCCCGATCTGGCCGCTGACCCGACGCTCGACAGCGACCCCAAGCGGCTCGAGCGACGCGCGGAAGTCATCGCCATCATCGAGACCTGGCTGCAGGGCTTCGCGGATCCGGCCGAGGCCATCGCGATTCTCGAAGCGCACAACGTGCCCTGTGCGCCGGTGCTGTCGGTGGCAGAGAGCATGGTCGAGCCGCACCTCGTGCAGCGCGGCACCATCCGCACCATCGACGACCCGCTGGCCGGCAGCTTCGAAGTGCCGGGTTTCCCGCTGCGTTTCAGCGATTTTCCGGAGCCCCTGCCCTTGACCGCGCCCACGCTGGGTCAGCACAACGACGACGTACTGACCGGCCTGCTCGGCAAGAGTGAGGAAGACGTGGCGCGCCTGCGGGCGGCGGGTGTGTTGCTGGAGAAAAATGTTTGCACTGCGGATCTGCGTCGCATGAGTGCCAGCCTTGAGTCGCGCCAGCCCTTCGTTCGCGCACTGGGCGCCGGGGCTCTTCGTGCTCCTGTGGTCTACCGGCTTCGTCGGCGCCAAGTTCGGCCTGCCCTACGCCGAGCCGGTGACCTTCATGGCCTGGCGCTACTGTCTGGTGTCGCTCGCGCTGGGCGCCGTTGTGCTCTGGCTGCGGGCGCCCTGGCCGCGCGCGCCGCGGATGTATCTGCATCTGGGCGTGAGCGGTCTGTTGATGCACGGCTTCTACATCGGAGGTGTGTTCATCGCGATCGCGCGCGGCATGAACTCCGGCATCGCGGCGCTGATCGTGGGCGTGCAGCCGCTGCTGACCGCGGCGCTGTCGGGACCGCTGCTGGGCGAGCGGCTCAGCCGGCTGCAGTGGGCCGGGTTCTTTCTCGGTTTCGCCGGTCTCGCGCTAACGGTGCATCGCTCGCTGGCGGCGGGCGAGATGCCGGTGTTTGGGCTGGTCAGTTGCAGTATTGCGCTGCTCGCGATCACCAGCGGCACGCTCTATCAGAAACGTTACACGGCGGGCGTCGACAACCGCGTCGGCGCGCTGGTGCAGTTCATGGCTACCGCCGTGGCCTGCGTGCTGGTGTCGCATACTTTCGAGACGGGCGTGGTGCACTGGCATCCGCGCTTCGTCTTTGCGCTGGGCTGGCTGTGCATCGTGCTGTCGCTGGGCGCCATCAGCATCCTGTGGCTGTTAATCCGGCAGGGCGAGGCGGCGCGGGTCGCGAGCCTCTTTTATCTGGTGCCGCCGGTGGTGGCGCTGGAAGGTTTTCTGCTCTTCGGCGAAACCCTGAGCGCGCTACAGATGCTGGGTATCGCCGTGACCGCGACGGGCGTCGCGCTGATTAACCGGGTATGAGCGATCAGGCCCTGCGTGATGCGCTCGCCGCCGCCGCCGCCGAACTGGCGGCCTTCGCGGCCGCGCGCGATTGGCAGCCGTTTCACACGCCGAAGAACCTCGCCATGTCGCTGGCCATTGAAGCGGGCGAAGTCATGGAGCACTTCCAGTGGACGGCCGCGGCGCCGGAAATGGATGAGGCCGCGCGCAAGGCGGTCGCGCTGGAATTGGCGGATGTGTTCAGCTATCTGCTGCGGCTCGCCAGCGTGCTGGAGATCGATCTGGCCGCCGCGCTGGCCGAGAAAATGGCCATCAACGCACAACGCTATCCGGTGGAAAAAGCCCGGGGCAGCGCCGCGAAATACGATGCGCTGTGAGGCACTCGCCGCACGGCGTTCAACAACAGCCGGGACACCGGCGATAACGGGGAGAAGACGCGTGATTTTTCGTTCCATCACACTGGCAGCGCTGGCTGCCTTCGCGCTCGGCGCACAGGCCGAAGGCGCGCCAGACGGCAAGGCGGTTTACGACAAGCACTGTGCGGCCTGCCATAGCAACGGCGTGCCGCGCGCGCCAACGCCGGCAACCATGAAAAAAATGGAGCCGCTGTCGGTCGTCCGTGCGCTGGAGACCGGCGTCATGCGCACCATCGGCACCTTCAGCCTGAACGGGCCGGAGCGCGTTGCGGTGGCGGAATACGTGACCGGCAAGCCCTACGATGCGGCCTGGCAGCCGACCGTTGCCAATCGGTGCGGGTCTTCCGAATGGCCGACCAAGGCCGACTTCATGGCCGCCCCGCACTGGAATACCTGGGGCGCAAACCAGCAGAACACGCGCTTTCAGCCGGCCGCCATGGCCGGTCTCGACAAGGCCGGCGTCGGCAAACTGGAACTGCAGTGGGCCTTCGCCTTCCCGGGCGAGACCCTGGCCGAAGCGCATTCCTCGGTGGTCGACGGACGCCTGTTTGTGGGCAGCCGTAGCGGCGATGTCTACGCGCTGGATGCCAAGACCGGCTGCACGCACTGGACGTTCCGCGCCAATGCGGCGGTCAAGGGGCCGATGCTGGTGGCAACGCTGCCGGGCCAGGACAAACCGGTGGTCTTCTTTGGGGATATCAGCGGCCGGGCGTATTCGCTGGACGCCAGCTCCGGCAAGCAGCACTGGGTGACGGTGGCCGACGAGCATCCGTCGGCCCGCCTGACCGGCGGCTTCCAGCTGGTCGACGGCACGCTGTATGTGCCGGTGTCTTCGCTGGAAGAAGGCCTCGCGGCGGATCCGAACTACAAGTGCTGCACCTTCCGCGGCGCGCTGATGGCGCTCGATCCGGCGACCGGCGCGGTGCGCTGGAAAAAGCATGTGGTAGAGCAGGAGCCGACCATCGAGCATCACGACGAGAGCGGGCGTACCACGGTAGGCCCGAGCGGTGGCGCGGTGTGGTCAGCGCCGACCATCGACCCCAAGCTGGGTCGCGTCTACATCTCGACTGGCGACAACTACACCCAGCCGGCGACCGATACCAGCGACGCCATCATGGCGATGTCGCTGAAGGACGGCACCAAGTTCTGGACCTATCAGGGTCTGCCGGGCGACGCCTGGAACGTGGCCTGCAGCCTGCCCGGCAAGACCAACTGCCCGAAAGATGCCGGCCCCGACCACGACATGGGCTCCTCGCCCATTCTGGTCGAGCTGGCGAGCGGCAAGCGACTGCTGCTGGGCGGCCAGAAAACCGGCGTGATGCACGCGGTTGACCCGGACGACAACGGCAAGCTGGTGTGGAAAACCCGCGTCGGCGACGGCGGCATTCTGGGCGGTATCGAGTGGGGCTCTGCCAGCGATGGCAAGGCGGTCTACGTGGCGGTATCAGACGCGCGCTGGGAAGGCGGTGAGTTCTTCGGCGACAAGGTGAAGATCGACCCGACCAAGGGCGGCGGGCTCTTTGCGCTGGACGTCGCGACCGGCAAGGCGCTGTGGTCGGCGCCGGCCGTGTCCTGTGCGGGACGCGAACGCTGCAGCCCGGCGCAGACGGCGGCGGTCACGGCCATTCCCGGCGTGGTGTTCTCTGGATCGATGAGCGGCGTGATGCGCGCCTTCGACACCGACAACGGCAAGGTGCTGTGGGAATACGACACCATCCGCGACTACAAGACCGTTAACGGCGCGGCGGGACGCGGCGGTGCGATCGACCAGTCTGGCGTGGTTGTGGTCGACGGCTGGGTGTACGTCAACTCCGGCTACGCCAACTGGGGCGCCCAGCCTGGCAACGTGTTGCTGGCCTTCAAGGTCGCCAAGTAGGGCCGTATGCCCTGTCTGCCGGGCCTCGCTCAGCAGACAGGGCAGCTGCCCAAGCCCGCAGGCGTCTGGGCGGCGTCTTGCATCTGGCCCCAGCGGCTCCAGGCCCGCTCGTGGAAATAGAACGCCACCGTGTTGACCGCCGGCTCCAGCAGGGCCATCAGGCCGCCGATCAGCGCGCTGCCGGTGAGCAGGGTGGCGACCGTGAAAGCCACGGAAAAATGCACAAGGGCGAAGCTGAGTGTTTTACGCACGGCCATCGGCGGGCCTTCCGGTTTGAACGATGGCGCCCAGCTTAGGGCGTGTTTTGGCGCGGAAAAGCGGCTTTTTCCGATAGCTGTGATGGCAGCAGGCGATTGCATCGCGGCTTGACTGCGATCACGCAAGGCGGGATGCCGCTGCCTTACGCTGACTCCGCACATTCCCTTTGGCTGTAGAAGCCTTGGCACTGACCCCCGACGCAATCGGGGGTTTTTTTTGCCCGCATGATCGCGACTTGCATGGCTCCGGTATGCTCCGCGCGGGGCCGCTGCGGGTGGTGGCCATCGACCGGGGAAGCCCATGTCTGCCAGCGCGCTGCAAATTGCGATTGAACCTGTCCTGCACACCGGGCCGGAACGTCTGGAGTTCGAGCGTCGGCTCGCCCTCGACCACAGCGAGATTCTGGAACTCGGCTGCGGTCGGGCGGATCTGACGCGGCTGATCGCCAACGGCGGCCCCGGCCGCCGGATCACCGCCACCGAGGTCGACCAAATCCAGCACGCCAAAAACATCGCGCTGACCGATTTGCCGAATGTGAACTTTGAACTCGCCGGCGCGCAGGCCATTCCCCGCCCCGACGCCAGCGTCGACACCGTGTTCATGTTCAAGTCGCTGCACCATGTGCCGGTCGAGGCGATGGGCACGGCCTTGCGTGAAGTGGCCCGGGTGCTGCGCCCGGGGGGGCGGGCGTGGATTTCCGAGCCGGTATTCGCCGGCGCGTTCAACGACATCCTGCGTCTGTTCCACAACGAAGAGCGCGTGCGCGCCGCGGCTTTTGCCGCGATCGTCGAGGCGGTCGAGGCCGGGGTGCTGGCCTCCGAGGCGCAGATTTTTTTCAACCAGCCCATGGCCTTCCCCGACTTTGCCGCCTTCGAGCGGCAGGTCATCGGGGTGACCCACACCCGACACGTGCTGTCGCCAGAAACGCATGCCGAAGTCGCGCGGCGCTTCCACGCGCACCAGACGCCAGACGGCGTGAAGTTTCGACAACCCCTGCGGGTTGATCTGCTGCGCAAACCCGTATGAGCGGGCGACGGATGCGCTGCGCGCGCGCGCTCATGCTGCTGGTGGCGCTCTGCCTGAGCGCGCTGGCGCAGGCCGAGGAATGGATCAGCGGCCGGGTGGTGGCGGTGACCGACGGCGATACCGCGGTGGTCGAGACCCCCAACCGTCGAGCCTTGCGGGTGCGCTTCTACGGCATTGACGCGCCGGAGTCGGCGAACGCCGACTGGCCGGCGCAGGCCTATGCGGCCGAATCCACCCGCTTCATGCGCGAACTGATTGATGGCAAGAAAGTCCGCGTGCGGCTAACCGGCCAGCGCACTTACAAGCGCGAAGTCGGCGAGATTTTTCTGCGCGAGCAGTCGGCCAGCGCGGCCTCGGTGGCTGCTTTGTCCACGCCGCTTTGCCAGCACCACCCAAGCACCTGATCTTGAGTCAGGGATGCGTAGGGCGTTGTCGGCTGGCCTTCTGACCATGAGCAGGTAGCGTAGATGCTGGCGC
>JAURHQ010000739.1:0-252 GCA_030833185.1 Gammaproteobacteria bacterium
AAGACGAAGGCGGCCATGGGCTGTACCTCTACAGCGCCGCCGAAACCCTGGGCACCAGCCGCGACCAGATGCTGGACGCCCTGCACACCGGCAAAGCCAAGTACAGCTCCATCTTCAACTACCCCACCCTCAATTGGGCCGATGTGGGCGTGGTCGGCTGGCTGGTCGACGGCGCGGCCATCATGAACCAGGTTCCACTGTGCCGCTGCAGCTACGGCCCCTACGCCCGCGCCATGGTGAGGGTGTGCAAGG
>JAURHQ010000739.1:261-502 GCA_030833185.1 Gammaproteobacteria bacterium
AGGCCCTGCTGGTGATGATGCAAGGCACGGCCGAGCAAAAAGCCATGGTGCAGGACGCGGTCAACCGCTGGTGGTGGAAATGCCTGGCCATGTTTGGCCCGCCCGATGCCGACAGCCCGAACAGCGCGCAAGGCATGCGCTGGGGCATCAAGCGGGTGAGCAATGATGAATTGCGCCAGCAGTTTGTCGACGCCACGGTGCCCCAGGCCAAGGTGCTGGGCGTGACGCTGCCCGACCCGCT
>JAURHQ010000740.1 GCA_030833185.1 Gammaproteobacteria bacterium
CGGTCAGCGCCGCGCAGTTCGTCAAGGATCTGGCCGCGCTCGATGCCGAGCGCATCACCATCCGCATCAACTCCATGGGTGGCAGCGTGCCCGATGGCATCGCCATCCACAACGCCATCAAGCGCCACAAGGCCGCCACCACCACCGTGGTGGACGGCATGGCGCTCAGCATCGCCAGCCTCATCGCGCTGGCCGGCGACACCGTGGAGATGGCTGAGAACGCCACCATGATGATCCACGCGCCGTGGACGGTGGTGGGCGGCAACGCCGTCGATCTGCGCGCCACGGCCGACCTGCTCGACACCTGGGCCAGCGCCATGGCCACCAGCTACGCCGCCAAGAGCGGGCAGAGCAATGAGGCCGTCATGGCTTTGCTCACGGACGGCAAAGACCACTGGTACACCGCCGCCGAGGCCTTGGCCGCCGGCTTTGTCGATGCCGTCACCACCGCGCTGCCCGTTGCGGCCAGTGCCCAGCGTTTTGACCTCTCCCGCTACCGCA
>JAURHQ010000741.1 GCA_030833185.1 Gammaproteobacteria bacterium
CCGACCGAATGCGTGCGTTGACCGACCGACCGAGTGACCGACCGACCACATGACCGATCGTGTATGATCTCGCCTCGAGAGCGTTTCGACGGTCGAACTCGCGAGCGTTGGACGCGTTCGGTGATTTCCAGTCTAGTACGCACGCGCTTGAGAACGCGAAACGACACCGTGTCGTCATTCGATGGTCGCTCGATCGATTCCTCCCATCGCGATCGACTTCGGGGGTGTCCTTCGAACGCTCGAGTACGTCGAGTCATTCACTCAACGAGTCCCTCGTCCACGTCCTCCGTCGTCCTCGCTCCCGACTCCTGACTCGACGTCTCTAACCGGCGACGGTCGTTCCGCCCCCTCGGGCCGCTGAGGGGAACGAACGACGCTTCGACGTCGCTCGTCCGACGTCCGCGGTCGACGACGAGTTCGAACTCGTCGTCGTCGCGCGCATTCGCGTGAAGTCGCGCGCGACGCGGAAGGCGAAGCGTCGTCGACGGTGGATGGCATTGA
>JAURHQ010000742.1 GCA_030833185.1 Gammaproteobacteria bacterium
CATCTGCCAGGTGACGTTCTTCAGGTGGGCGGTGCGTTCGGAGGCGATGCGATATGCCATGCGGTCGATGTTGTCGCCTGCTGGCATATCACCCTTGCGACCCAACCGACCGTGATTGCCGAACTCGCACACCACATGCACCTTCTCAAAAAACCCAGCCAACGAAGCCACCATCGACTCCATCAAAACCACGGTGCAAAACAACCTGGCCACCATGCTGGACAGTGTGACGTCTTGGTCGCCGCCACCGCCGCCGCCGGCGACCTCACCTTCTACGTCGGTACCTCCGGTCCCGCCTCCAAGGGCATCCTCCGCGGAGCCATCGACCTCGAGTCCGGTCGCCTCGCGGAGCCGACCGTCCTCGCCGAGGCGAAGGGTCCCTCCTTCCTCGCGCTCGCGCCCGATGGCCGCACCCTCTACGCCACGGCCGAGGTCGCCGGCGGGGGCGTCGCCGCCTACCGCCTCGGCGCCGACGGCAAGGCCACCCTGCTGAACTCCGA
>JAURHQ010000743.1 GCA_030833185.1 Gammaproteobacteria bacterium
GATCCGATTGGAATTGGTGAAATCAGGCTGCATCAGGTTCAGCATCAGCGCAGGTGCGGTGTCGAATGAATTCGGCACCATCCGCTCCACTGTTCCGCCGCCGGGAATGCGTCCGACCGTCGGGATGTTGACAGACACTTTGGAGCCATCGGCACCGGTAATACCAAGACCACCGACCGCCAAATTACCCTGAGCCATCGCATAGGTTTCGTTGTCAGCGCCGACGAGCTGCGTCATCAACAAACTGCCGCCACGCAAGCTGGTTGCTTTGCCAAACGCGGAAACCGTGACATCAAGACGTTGGCCCGGCTTAGCAAAAGCCGGCAGTTCGGCGGTGACCATCACGGCCGCCGCGTTTTTCGGATTGATACCAGCCGCATCGACATTAATGCCAAAACGCGCCACAAGACTGTGAAGGGTCTGGTTGGTCACCGGAACGCTGCCATCGCCGGTGCCATTCAGGCCGACAACGAGGCCGTAACCGACCAATTGGTTGGGGC
>JAURHQ010000744.1 GCA_030833185.1 Gammaproteobacteria bacterium
TGCCGCGGCCGAAGTCAAAGTCATTGCGCTCGTAAAGCATCTCCACGAGTTTCGCGAGGAGCACCTCCCGCGAGAGCACCTGGCCGGACTTGATGGTCAGGAGCATTTCCAAAAAGTCCATCGGCGAGGCCAGCCCGTAGATGCAGGAAACGGAGGCAACCACCAGCACGTCCGGGCGGGTCAGCAGCGAGGAGGTGGCCGAGAGGCGCAGGCGTTCGATCTCGTCGTTGATGGAGCTGTCTTTTTCGATGTAGGTGTCCGACGCCGGCACATAGGCCTCGGGCTGGTAGTAGTCGTAGTAGGAGACGAAGTACTCAACAGCGTTATTGGGAAGTAACTCGCGGAACTCGGTTGCCAGCTGTGCGGCCAATGTCTTGTTATGAGCAAGAATCAAAGTCGGTCTCTGAACTGCTTCAACAAGCCATGCTGTTGTTGCAGATTTACCAGTACCTGTAGCACCTAAAAGGACAACATCGGTTTCGCCTGCGTTGATACGGCCA
>JAURHQ010000074.1 GCA_030833185.1 Gammaproteobacteria bacterium
AGCGCCGCTGGTGCAACTCGCCTTCCAGCGCGCGCAAGAGGTCCTCTACTTCTTCGTCTTCGACAAACAGGTCGCTGTTGCGGGTGACCCGGAACTGATAGCAGCCCGTGACCCGCATACCGGGGAAAAGGTCGTCGACGTGGGCGTGGATGATGGAGGAGAGGAACACGAACTCGAGCCGGTCGCCCGTCAGCTCGGTCGGGATCTGGATGATGCGCGGCAGGGCGCGGGGTGCCTGCACGATCGCAATGGCGCTGTCGCGACCGAACGCGTCCCGGCCCTCCAGCGACACCATGAAATTAAGGCTCTTGTTGAGAATTCGCGGGAACGGGTGGGACGGGTCCAGCCCAATTGGTGAAAGCACCGGCATCAGTTCCCGGTAAAAATGGCGTTTCACCCAGCGCGCCTGACGCGCGTTCCACTCGGTACGCCTGGGAAAGCCAATGCCCTCGGTGTTGAGCGCGGGGATCAGGATTTCGTTCAGCACCTGATACTGGTCCGCCACCAGCAGATGGGCCGTTTCCGCGATCCGCCGCAACTGCTCGGCGGCGCTCAGCTGATCCGGCCCCAGTTGCGCGGCCTTGTAGGCCACCTGCTGCTTGAGGCCGGCCACGCGAATTTCAAAAAACTCGTCCAGATTGCTGCTCGCGATGCAGAGAAAACGCAGACGCTCAAGCAAGGGATTGGATTCGTCCTTGGCCTGCTCCAGCACGCGCCGGTTAAATTCCAGCAGCGAAAGCTCGCGGTTAATAAAGTACCGCGGGTCAGACAGGTCGATGGTTTTGGCGTCCATGGCGCGATGCATACTCCGGTAGCGGTAGGTGCGGGGGGCGTCCCGATGCACTCTGCTAAGATGCCCCGCGCTTGTCAGTCAGTAAAGCAAACGTCCGATTATCACCATGAGCCGATCAGCAAAAACGGAATCTGCCCCGTCGCCGCGGGCGCGCAAACCTCGCCCCAGTCTGGCCGACCGCGCTGATCCGCATCGGCTGTATGAACAGTCGGTACAGGACGAAGCGGCCGAAGTCGACTTCGTTGACCGCAGCTTCAAGGCCTTGCGCGGACGCCAGGCGCGGAGTCTGCGGGAGGATTTTTGCGGAACGGCGAATGTTTGCTACGAATGGGTCAGCCGGCGTCGGGATAATCAGGCGGTAGGGGTAGACCTTGAGCCGTCGGTGCTGGCCTGGTCGCGTACCCACAAGTTGGCTGCCTTGAAACCCGCCGCCGCCCGTCGGGTGCGCCTGCTAGAAGGCAATGTGCTGAGCGCCCGCTGCCGCGCGGTGGATGTGCTGCTTGCCATGAACTTCAGCTACTGGTTGTTCAAGACCCGGGCCGAGCTCCGCGACTACTTCATCGCCGCGCGGCGCAATCTGAAGGCGGACGGCGTGTTTTTCCTCGATTGTTACGGCGGCTACGACGCCTTCCGCGTGCTGCGCGAACGGCGCAGCTACCGCACGCACACCTATGTCTGGGACCAGGCGAGCTATAACCCCGTGACCGGACACATCACCTGCCATATTCATTTCGACTTCCGGGACGGCTCCCGCCTGCCGCAGGCCTTTACCTACGACTGGCGGCTGTGGACCCTGCCTGAACTGCGGGAAGTCCTTGAGGAAGCGGGATTTGCCCGCTCGGTGGTGTACTGGCAGGGCTGGGACCCCAAGACCGGCGAGCCCGACGGCGATTTCCAGCCCACCGAGGTCGCCGACGCCGATGCCGGCTGGCTGGCCTATATCGCGGCGGTCAAATAGAACTTGTCATGTACTTGTAATATTTCCTTGCCCTAATGCCGGCATCACCGTCTACAAGGAGACTTCCGTTGAAACAGCATCTTGGTTTAGCCGCGGCCCTGCTGGGCTTTGCGTTGGCGACGCCCGTGACCGCCGCCCCGGCGGATGCGGTCGACAGCGGCATCCCCGAGTACACCAAGGCCAGCGGTATTTCAGGCAGCCTTTCCAGCATCGGCTCCGATACCCTCGCCAATCTCATGACCCTGTGGGGCGAAGAGTTCAAGCGCCTGTATCCCAACGTCACGATCCAGATTCAGGCTGCCGGCTCCAGCACCGCGCCGCCGGCGCTGTCTGAAGGCACGGCGACCCTCGGGCCGATGAGCCGGCAGATGAAAAGCGAGGAAATCGAGGCCTTCGAGGCGCGCCACGGCTACAAGCCGACCGGTATTCCGGTGGCGGTCGACGCGCTGGCCATCTACGTCCACAAGGACAACCCGATCACCGGCCTGTCCGTGCCGCAGGTTGACGCCATTTTCTCGGCCACTCGCGCCTGTGGTCACGATCAGGACATCAAGACCTGGGGCGATCTGGGCGTGACGGGCGAACTGGCCAGCCAGTCGATCCAGCTCTTCGGCCGCAATTCGGTGTCCGGCACCTACGGGTACTTCAAGGAATACGCGCTGTGTAAGGGTGACTTCAAAAACTCGGTCAACGAGCAGCCCGGCTCCGCTTCGGTAGTGCAGGGCGTGACCAAGTCCATCAACGGCATCGGTTATTCCGGTGAAGGCTACCGGACCTCTGGCGTGCGGATGTTGCCCCTATCCCGCAAAACGGGCGGCGACATGGTGGAAGTGAACGCGGAGAACGCGCTCAGCGGCAAGTACCCGCTGTCCCGCTACCTTTATGTCTATGTGAACAAGCACCCCAACGAGCCGCTGGCGCCGCTGGAAGGCGAGTTCCTGCGCATGGTGTTGTCACAAACCGGGCAAACAATTGTCGTAAAGGACGGTTATATTCCGCTTCCGGCCAAAATCGTCGACAAGGCGCTCGGGCTGCTCGGCAGCAAGTAGGCGGTTTGCCGCGCCCTTGCGGGGCGCGGCCGGCTGAGGGGTGCCGTAGCCGACGTCGCCCCCAACCGGCAATGACATACCAAAACAGGGTTCTTCGTGAACGACGCCCGCATTTCTGACGTCGGCAAAGCCGAACTGACACACCGTCGCTGGCGGATCATCAAAGACCGTTTGTTCGGCGGGACCATGGCCTTTGGCGGGGTGGCGGTCATCGCCGCGCTGCTGACCATTTTCCTGTACCTCTTGTGGGTGGTGGCGCCGCTGTTCATGCCGGCGTCGATCACGACCTTGTCCAGCTTTCAAAGTGACGTGAAGCCCGCTCACCTGTCGCTGAATGAACATGGCGATCTGGCCTTTCTGGTCGCGCCAGACGGCCACTTCCGCTTCGTCGATGCCGCCGACGGCAAAGTCCGCAAAAGCGGCGCCCTGCTCCCTGCCGGCACCAGCCTGCAGGCCGGCCTGACCGGTTACCGCACCCACGGGCCGCTGGCGCTAGGCCTGGCAGACGGCCGCGTGCTGCTGGTGCAATCGGCGTACCGCTCCACCTTTATCAACAATCAGCGCGGGGTCGACCCCTCGCTAAGCTACCCCTTGGGGAAAACGCCGCTGACGATGCTGCCCAAGGGCGGGCAGTTGCGGGCCCTGACCGCCGCCACCGACGGCACGACTTTCACACTGGCCGCGGTCAGCACCGAGGGCGATCTGGTGATGGCGCACGCCGCGCCCGCCACCGGGCTGGTGCTGGACCCGGAGAGTGCGGAACTGGAAACGACCGTCACGCCCATCGAGCGGCTGGCGGGCGACACCGCGCACGTGCTGGTCAACAACGACCAGCAGCAGATCTTCACCGTCTCGTCCTCGGGCAGCGTCAGTTTCTTCGATATTCGCGACAAGAGCGCGCCCCGTCGGGTCGAGACCGTGCAGGTCGTCGGACCCGACATGCAGGTGACCGATGCCCGCCTGCTGGCCGGCGGCCACTCGCTGCTGATTGGCGACAGCACCGGCCGGATCAGCCAGTGGTTCCCGGTGCGGGACCCCGCCAACAACCTGCGTCTGACCCGCGTGCGTCAATTCACCGCCCTTAACGGCGCGATCAGCCAGATCGAGCCGGAGTACTACCGCAAGGCGTTTGCCGCCATGGACGCTGGCGGCACGCTGGGACTCTTCCACACGACTTCCGAACGCACCCTGTTGGTCGAGCAGACCGGACTCACCGGTGCCCGGGCGTTGGCCTACTCGCCCCGCGCCGAACACCTGATGGCCTTTGGCGAGGCGGGCGACCTGCGGCGCTGGCAGGCCAATAATCATCACCCCGAGGTGTCATGGCATTCCCTATGGGAAAAGGTCTGGTACGAGGGGCGCTCGGGCCCGGAATTTATCTGGCAGTCATCCTCCGCCAGCAGCGACTTCGAGCCCAAGTTCAGCCTGACCCCGCTCGTTTTTGGCACCATCAAAGCGGCCTTTTACGCGCTGTTTTTCGCGATTCCTTTGGCCATCTGCGGGGCGATATACACCGCCTATTTCATGCATCCGCGCATGCGGGCGGTGGTCAAGCCTTCTATCGAAATCATGGCCGCGCTGCCGACGGTGATTCTCGGTTTTCTGGCCGGCCTGTGGCTGGCGCCGCTGATCGAATCCCACCTCATGGGGGTGCTGGCTGCCACCGTGCTGCTGCCGCTCAGCGTGGTGCTGGCCTCCGCGCTCTTCAGCCTGCTGCCCGTCCGCGTTCAGGGCTGGCTGCCGCCGGGGCGAGAGACCCTGCTGATTATTCCGCTGCTGTCGCTGGTGCTGTGGGGGGTGATGGAAATCAGCCAGCCGCTCGAGCAACTGTGGTTTGGCGGCAATTTGCCGCGCTGGCTCACGCAGGAGTTCGGCATCACCTACGACCAGCGCAATTCGCTGGTGGTGGGTATTGCGATGGGTTTTGCGGTAATTCCCAACATTTTCTCGATCAGCGAAGACGCCGTATTTGCCGTGCCCCGCCAGCTCACGACCGGCTCGCTGGCGCTGGGCGCGACGCCCTGGCAAACGCTAAGCCGGGTGGTGCTGCTGACCGCCAGCCCGGGCATTTTCTCCGGGGTGATGATTGGCCTTGGACGCGCTGTCGGCGAAACCATGATTGTGCTGATGTCGACCGGCAACACGCCGGTCATGGACCTCAGTATTTTTCAGGGCTTCCGCGCCCTGTCGGCCAATATCGCGGTGGAAATGCCGGAGTCGGAGTTGAACAGCACCCACTATCGCGTGCTGTTTCTGGCGGCACTGGTGCTTTTCCTGACCACCTTCGTGTTTAACACCGTGGCAGAAGTAGTGCGTCAACGCCTCCGCCGCCGCTACGGCAACCTGTGATGTCAGCCATGCGCAATCACTTCCAGCAATGGATGAACAGCGGTAGCCCCTGGGTTTGGTTTACCGCCGGGGCTGTCAGTCTCAGTCTGGTGATGGTGTTCGGCCTGCTTGGCCTCATCGCCGGTAATGGCCTTGGACACTTCTGGCCTTCGCGGCTCGCGCTGGTCGAGTTGGAAGGCGAGCCGCCCGTGCTGATGCTGGGCGAGCTGGCGGACCATGAAACGGTCGCGGCCTCACGGGTTCGGGACGGCGGCGGCACGGTGCCCGAAGGCGCGACGGTCGTTAAGCGGCTGCTGCTGAAGCGAGGTAATCGCGACCTCAACGAGCAGGATTTCGTCTGGATCAACGCGCCCTCTATCAAGCGGCTGGAATACCCGACCGATGTGGTGGCGATCGAGCGGCGCGAGTGGGGCAATCTCTACGGCCGCATCAAGGGCCTGACGGAAAACGACCAGCCGGTGCCGGCCACCGAACTGCCGGCACGCCTCGACCGGGCGCTGGCCTTGCGGGAAGACATCGATCACCTCGAGAAAGAGGAAATCGGCGCGGTTAATTATCAAATTGAACGGCTGCGCCTGCGCGAAAAGGCCGCCCGTAAACGGGGTATCGCGGAGGCCGAGCTTGAGGCGCTGGTCGCTGAAAAGGCCGCGCTCGAAGCGAGCTATCAGGCCTTGGCGACCAAGCTGCAAACGCTGAACGCCGAGATTGGCCGCGACAAAATGCTGTTCGAAACCATTACCGGCGAGCAACGTCCGGTGGCGCTGTCCAAAGTCGTGCGGGTCTACGCGCCCAACCAGCTCAGCACCGGCGAGAAGGCCGCCCACTATCTGCGCAAGCTGCGGGAATTCATTGCCGAACAACCGCGCGAAGCCAATACCGAAGGCGGCGTCTATCCGGCGATTTTCGGCACCGTCCTGCTGGTCGTGATCATGTCCGTCTTCGTCACGCCGCTGGGCGTGATAGCGGCAGTCTACTTACGTGAGTACGCCAAGCCCGGCCCGGTCACCAGCGCAATCCGGATCGCGGTGAACAATCTGGCGGGCGTACCGTCGGTGGTTTACGGGGTGTTCGGCTTCGGCTTCTTTGTGTATCTGGTCGGTGGCTCGCTCGATCAGGCGTTTTTTGCCGATGCCCTGCCGTCACCCACCGTAGGCACACCGGGTCTTTTGTGGTCCGCTTTAACCTTGACGCTGCTGACCGTACCGGTGGTGATTGTGGCGACCGAAGAAGGCCTCACCCGCATTCCACGCGCCATCCGTGAAGGCAGCCTTGCGCTCGGCGCGACCAAGGCCGAAACCCTGTGGCGCACTGTGCTGCCGATGGCCACCCCCGCCATGATGACCGGACTGATTCTGGCGGTGGCCCGCGCCGCCGGTGAAGTGGCGCCGCTGATGATGGTGGGCGTGGTGAAGTTGGCCCCTGCCCTGCCGCTCGACGGCAACTTCCCTTACCTGCATCTCGAGCGGAAGTTCATGCACCTTGGTTTTCACATCTACGACGTCGGCTTCCAGAGCCCCAACGTCGAGGCCGCACGGCCGCTGGTCTACTCAACCGCCCTCCTGCTGGTGTTCATCATCATGTCCTTGAACCTGGCGGCGATCAGACTGCGCAACCGCCTGCGGGAGAAATACAATGCGGCCGAATAACCGGCTGAACACGGAGCCCGATACCGCCATGTCCGACACACCGCTCAGCCTGGCTCAGGTCGTCGCGGAGACCCATCCCGCCCGGGCCGCCGAAGACGCTAAAAATCCGCGGGAATGTCTGAAAATCGACAATCTCTCGCTGTTCTACGGCGAGAAGCAGGCCCTGTTCAACGTCAGCATGAGCATTCCCGAAAAGCGCGTGACGGCCTTCATCGGCCCCAGCGGCTGCGGTAAATCGACGCTGCTCCGCTGCTGCAATCGCCTTAACGAACTGATCGACGGCGTGCGGATCGAGGGCGCTATCAACCTCTTGGGCGAAAACATCTATGCCCCGGGTATGGACATCGCCAATCTCCGCCGGCGGGTCGGCATGGTGTTCCAGAAGCCCAATCCGTTTCCGAAATCGATTTATGAAAACGTGGCCTACGGCCTGCGGATTCAGGGCATTTCAAATCGTCGGGTGCTGGACCGCGCGGTGGAATCTGCGCTGCGCGGTGCCGCGCTATGGGATGAAGTGCGGGACCGCGTGCATGAGAGCGCGCTGGGCCTGTCCGGCGGCCAGCAGCAGCGTCTCGTCATTGCGCGGGCGATCGCCATTGAGCCTGAAGTGCTGCTGCTCGATGAGCCAGCCTCGGCGTTGGACCCCATCTCGACGCTCAAAATCGAAGAACTCATCTACGAACTAAAAGCCAACTACACCATTGTCATTGTGACCCACAACATGCAGCAGGCGGCCCGCGTGTCGGACTATACGGCCTTCATGTACATGGGCAATCTGGTGGAGGTTGGCGAGACCAAGACCTTGTTCACCACGCCGCGTCAAAAACAGACCGAGGATTACATCACCGGTCGTTACGGTTGAGCCTGCGTCATACCGACAGCAGCGCCGGGAGTTATTGAAGATGGTCATGAGCCGAGCCCACCACATTTCCCAACAGTTCGACAAAGAACTGGAAGACATCCGCTCGCGGGTGCTGGCCATGGGCGGACTGGTCGAAGAGCACCTCGCGCAGGTGCTGGAGTCCTTGTCGCGGCCCAACCTTGAACTTGCGGAGTACGTCGCCGCCAACGACTTCAAGGTCAACAACATGGAAGTCGAAATCGACGCCGAGTGCACGGCCATCCTGCTCCGCCGTCAACCGGCGGCGGGCGACCTGCGACTGGTGCTTGCGATCAGCAAGGTCATTACCGATCTGGAACGCATCGGCGACGAAACCAAAAAAGTCGCGCGCGTCGTCACCAACATGATCAACACCGGGAGCCCGCGTTCCTACTACGTGGGCGTGCTGTCGATGGGGCATCACGTGCGGCGCATGCTGCGCGCGGCGCTGGACGCCTTCGCGCGCATGGACTCACGCGCCGCGCTGGCGGTGGCGCATGAAGATCCGGAAGTCGACAAGGAAATGGAAGCCGTCATGCGCCAGCTCATCACTTACATGATGGAAGACCCGCGCTGCATTCGCGGTGTGCTGGATGCCATCCTCGCCGTGCGCGCTTTCGAGCGCATTGGCGACCACGCCGACAATATCTGCGAAAACGCCATTTTCATGGTGGAAGGCAAAGATGTTCGCCACGTGGCGCTGGAGCAAATCGAACAGGAACTCAATCGCCGTCACGACGACGCGCAGTCCCACTGAGGCGTATTTAGCTGCTGCCGTCGCGCTTGAGTCGCGGCGCTTCCAGCGCGCCCTCGGCGACGATCGCCTCGGGCGGAAAATCGCAGCGAAAAGTACTTCCGGCGCCTGGCGTGCTTTTGATCTCCAGCCGCGCCGCGTGGCGCAATAGCACGTGTTTGACGATGGCAAGCCCAAGGCCGGTACCGCCTTCAGCGCGGGTGCGCGCCTGGTCCACGCGATAGAAGCGCTCGGTGATGCGCTCCAGATGCTCCTCGCCAATGCCAACGCCGTTGTCCTGCACTTCAAGGTGCGCGCCGGCCGCATCCTGATACCAACGTAGCTGAATCACGCCGCGCGCCGGCGTGTAGTGCACGGCGTTGAACACCAGATTGGAAAACGCGCTGAACAGTTCGCCGCGATTGCCGTTGAGGCGCAGCGTCGGTTCCGCTTCCAGCGAAAAAAGATGGTCGCGCGACCCGCTCAGGCTGCGCGCCTGCTTGATGATCTCGGACAGCATTTCGCTGACCAGTACAGGCTGTACGTCGGTGGTGTGGTCTTCCTGTTCGAGCCGGGAGAGCAGCAGCAGCTCTTCGATCAGCGATTTCATCCGCTCGGCGTGGGTGCTCATCTGCTCCAGTGCGGGACCCCAGTTGGCGGGCGCAAGGTGCTTCTGCTCCAGCAGGGTTTCGAGAAAGCCCTTGATCACGGTCGTTGGCGTGCGCAACTCGTGCGAGACGTTGGCCACAAAGTCGCTGCGGATCTGGCTTAGTCGATGCAGCTGCGTGACGTCGCGCGCCACGAACAACCACTGGTCTTTGCCGTAGGGTGCCAGCAGCACGCTCAGGAAGCGGTTCTGTTCGGTGGGCGATGGGATCTCAATGGTCGTCGCCTGCTCGTGTTCCTGCACGAACTCTTGCAGGCGTGGCATGCGGATGAGGTTGGTAATGCGCTGATTGGTGTCCTCCGGCCAGCGGATCCCCAGATAACGCGCGGCGGCGGCATTGGCCCACTGCACCGCACCGTCTTCGTCCAGCACCACGGTGGCGTCGGGCAGCGCCCGCGTGGCTTGCTGAAACTGCTTGAGATAGTTGGCGAGTTTCTTTTTGCGCTTCTTGTGGCGCTCGCGCAGGTAGTCGATTTCGACGGCGAGCTCTTCGAACACGCCGGGCGGTTCCGGCGCTTCGTGGTTTTTACTGTCGCGCAGCCACAGCAGCAGCTGGTAGAGCTTGCGATGCAGCCACGCGAGGTACACGAGCAGCGCGATGCACACCGCATCCACGGCGTGGCCGAAAGGCGCGCCGATCAAGGCAGCACCCGCCAGCAGGCTTATCAAGCGCCAGAGATCCCGGTTCCCCATGCTCCACATTTCCGGCAAGGCACGCCGGCTATTGTGCGTGTTTCGCGCGCGCATCAGTAGCCCGAAAGGCCGGCGCTTGCCGGTCTGGGTCAAGCCGGCTGGGTAGAAAAGCGATAGCCGACGCTGCGCACCGTCTGGATGTAGTCGTCGTAACCGTGGGGTTCAAGAATCTTGCGCAGGCGGCGAATGTGCACATCCACCGTGCGCTCTTCGATATACGCCTCGTTACCCCAGACCTCGTCCAGCAGCTGACTGCGGCTGTAGACGCGTTCGGGGTGGGTGAGGAAAAAGTACAGCAGGCGGAATTCGGTGGGGCTCAATTCCAGCGGGCGGTCGTCGATCGCCGCCCGGTGCGTCTGGGTGTCGAGCTTCAGGGCGTTGACGGTGACCACCTTGGCCTCTTCCGGCGTGCGCGTCCGGCGTAACAGGGCGCGCACTCGCGCCAGCAGTTCGCGGGTCGAGAAGGGCTTGGTGATGTAGTCGTCGGCGCCGGCCTCGAAGCCCGTGAGCTTGTCCTGTTCCTGAGCCTTCGCGGTCAGCAGGATCACCGGCAAGGTCTGCGTCCGCCGATCGGCTCGCAATCGTTTGGCGAGCTCGATGCCCGGCGCGTCCGGCAGCATCCAGTCGAGCAGGATGAGGTCGGGGCGTCGCGCCTGGATGGCGTTGTGCGCCTCTTCGATGTCGCCGGCTTCGGTACAGGCGTAGCCATCGCCAGCGAGGGTGAAACTGAGCATCTGACGGATGCCCGGTTCGTCATCGACTATCAGGATTTGTCCGGCCATGGCGTTCCGCTATTCGCGCCCGGTGGGCGCCCCCGAGCATTGAGCCCTCCCAATGTTACGCGCCTGTGAAAAGTAAGCACGGTCGGGCTGCCCCCGGACCGCATGCGGCGTCGGGACAGAATCCCGTGATTTTTCGCCGTCGAGGCGCGGGTTTGCCGTGGCCAGCCCGAGCGCATCGTCCTATCTTCGCTGCTGCGCATCCACTGAGATGGGCAAACCCCAAGGACGATCAAGCAAACACATCATGGAGTATCGACATGCGTAAGTGGACACAATATGTTGGCGCCGTGTTACTCGGCGGGTTGTTGTCGAGTGCGTGGGCAGAACCGCTGGACCTCAATACGGCCGATGCCAAGGCGCTGGCGGAGGTCATGGTCGGGGTCGGGCCCGCGAAAGCCGAGGCGATTGTGGAATACCGCAAGGCCCACGGCCCGTTTCGCGAAGTTGATGATCTGGTTCTCATCAAGGGCATCGGCGCGGAGACCATCGTCAAGAACCGCGACAAGCTGACCGTGATCTCGCCGAAGCCCTGAGCACGAACCCTCCTGGCGCGAACTCGCGCTCATGCCGGCCGCGGCACTTCGTGGCCGGCTTTTTTTTGCGCTGCCCCCAGCCCGTGCAGTATTCTCCGAGCGCCCCTCGATCGGCAAAAAAATCAGTCACCTGTCTACTTTTCGCGAGCCCCCGTCGCCGTTAATGCGGGCGCTCCCGGCATCTGGTCGTCATGCAGGAAAGATACTCCCCCGTTGAACTTGAACCGCAGGCACAGGCCCGTTGGGCCGCGACCGGCGTATTTGCCGCGACCGAAGACCCGACGCGGGAAAAATTTTATTGCCTGTGCATGTTTCCCTACCCCAGCGGGCGCCTGCACATGGGGCACGTGCGCAACTACACCATCGGTGACGTCATTGCGCGTTACCAGCGCATGCAGGGTAAGAACGTGCTGCACCCGATGGGCTGGGACGCCTTCGGCCTGCCAGCCGAGAACGCGGCGATCGAAAACAACGTGCCGCCGGCGCAGTGGACCCGTTCCAACATCAACTACATGCGCGGCCAGCTGCAGCGCCTCGGGTTCTCCTACGACTGGGCACGCGAACTCGCCACCTGCGACGCCGACTACTACCGCTGGGAGCAGTGGTTCTTCACCCAGCTCTACGACCGCGACCTCGTCTATCGCAAGACGGCGGTGGTTAACTGGGACCCGGTCGACCAGACGGTGCTCGCCAACGAGCAGGTGATCGACGGCCGCGGCTGGCGCTCTGGTGCGCTGGTCGAGCGCCGCGAGATTCCGCAATGGTTTGTGCGAATCACCGCGTATGCCGACGAACTGCTGGCCGATTTGGACGGGCTGGAAGGTTGGCCGGAAGCGGTCAAGACCATGCAGCGGAACTGGATTGGCCGCTCCGAAGGCCTGCAAATCAAGTTCGCCCTGTCCGACGGCAGCGGTGAGCTGGAGGTCTACACCACCCGCCCCGACACCCTGCTCGGCGTGACCTATATGGCGGTGGCCCCTGAACATCCCGTAGCGCGCGCGGCCGCAGAGCGCGACCCGGCGATTGCCGAGTTTCTGGCCGCCTGCGCGCAGGTGTCGACCTCGGAAGCGGTGGTCGAAAAACTCGAAAAGCGTGGCATGTCGCTCAATCTCACGGTCAAGCATCCGCTGACCGGCCTGCCGGTGCCGGTGTGGGTCGCCAACTTTGTGCTGATGAGCTATGGCACCGGCGCGGTGATGTCGGTGCCCGGGCACGATGAGCGCGACCACGAGTTTGCCAAGCTGTATGGCCTGCCGATCAAGCAGGTGATTCGCCCGGCGGATGGCAGCGAGGTGTCGGTCGCCGACGCTGCGCTGGTCGAAAAAGGCCTGCTGTGCCACAGCGGCGAGTACGACGGCCTCGACTTCCAGCGGGCCTTCGACGCCATTGCCGCCCGTCTGGCCGGTGAAGCTCGCGCCGAGCGCCGCGTGCAATACCGTTTGCGCGATTGGCTGGTGTCCCGCCAGCGCTACTGGGGCTGCCCGATTCCCGTGCTGTACGACGAAGCCGGCACGCTGGTGCCGGAAGATGCCGCCCGCTTGCCGGTGCGCCTGCCGGAAGAAGTCGAATGGTCGGGCGTCAGTTCGCCGCTCGCGCGGATGCCGGATTTCATCAACGCCACCCTGCCGGGCAGTGGCGCCCCGGCGCGCCGCGAAACCGATACCTTCGATACTTTCTTCGAGTCCTCCTGGTACTACGCCCGCTTTTGCTGTCCCGACAGCGAGCACGCGATGGTGGACGAGCGCGCCCGCTACTGGATGCCGGTCGACATCTACATCGGCGGCATCGAGCACGCCGTATTGCACCTCTTGTACGCGCGCTTTTTTCACAAGCTGATGCGCGACGCCGGCCTCGCGGTGGCTGATGAACCCTTCACCCGTCTGCTGACCCAGGGCATGGTCTGCAAGGAAACCTATTTCCGCGAATCGGCGGCCGGCAAGAAGACTTACTACAACCCCGAGTCGGTCGACGTCGAGACCGACGACAAGGGGCGCGCCATCACCGCCCGCCTGATCGCCGACGGCCAGCCGGTGGTGATCGGCGCGGTAGAAAAAATGTCGAAGTCGAAGAACAACGGCGTTGATCCACAGACGCTGATCGACCGCTACGGTGCAGATACCGTGCGCCTGTACACGATGTTCGCCGCGCCGCCGGAACAAAGTCTGGAGTGGTCTGACAGTTCGGTCGAAGGCGCGTACCGCTTTCTCCGCAGCCTTTGGCGTCTGACGTACGAGCACGTCAGCCGGGGGGCGGCGCCGCGGGTCGACGTGACCTCACCGGCACTCAAAACCCTGCGCCGCAAGATTCATGAAACCATCGTCAAGGTGACCGACGACGTCAGCCGGCGCTACAAGTTCAACACCGCCATCGCGGCCGTGATGGAACTGGTCAACGCGCTGGGCAAGACCGATGCCGGCAGCGATGAGGCCCGCACGGTGCTGCAGGAAGGCCTGGAGGTCTGCACGCTTCTGCTCGCGCCGATCGTGCCCCACTGCACGGAAGCCATGTGGGCCGCGCTTGGTCACGACAACGCGCTGGCCGTTGCGCCCTGGCCGGTGGTCGACCCCACCGCACTGGCGCGCGATGAAGTAGAAGTCGTGGTGCAGGTCAACGGTAAAAAGCGCGCGAACATCCTGCTGCCGGTCGATGCGCCGGAGACGCTGGCCCGCGAACGCGCGATGGCCGACGAACAGGTCGCGCGTTTCCTGGAAGGCCAGACCGTGCGCAAAGTCATCGTGGTGCCGGGCCGTCTGGTCAACATCGTCGTGGGCTGAGGCAGTGACAGGCCGACGACAGTGGCTGCGGATGGTGCTGGGCGCTGGCGTCGCGCTATCCCTGCAGGCCTGCGGCGGCTGGTATCTGCGCGGCACCCGCAAGACCGCGCTGTCTGGCAAGCGGTTTTACGTCAAGCCGATGCCGGATAGCCGCCTCGAAACCTTTCTCTATATCGAATTGCTGAATGCGGGACTGGCTTACACCATGCGCCGCGAACAGGCAGATGCCATCGTGGAACTCAGCCGGGAATCCATCGACCGCCGTGTGCTCTCGGTAGACCCCGCCACCGGCAAGATCCGCGAAGTCGAGTTGGGACTGGAAGTCCAGTTGGAAGTCCGCGCGGCTAACGGGCGGCTGGTGATCGCGCCCGAGCGGTTTTCCTGGTTTCAGGACTTCGTGTACGACGAAGGCTCGGTCCTTGGTACGCAGGAACGCGAGTCCACCTCCCGTAGACAAATTGAACGCGAAGTCGCGCGTTCGCTCGCCCTTCGCCTGGAAACCATCGACCCGGCGGCGCTGGACACGCGTGAACCTTGAACCCGAGCGCCTGGCGCAGGCCTTGGGCAAAACCCTGCCCAGCCTGTTTCTGGTCTACGGCGATGAGCCCCTGCAACGGCTGGAAGCGGTCGACGCGATCCGTCGCGCGGCGCGGACGGCGGGCGCGGAGGAGCGCCTGAGTTTTGATGCCGCCACCGGCATCGACTGGGACTTCTTGCGCGCCGAAACCATGAGCCTTTCGCTGTTTGCCGGCCGGCGCATCTTCGAACTGGACCTCGGCAAGAAAAAGCCCGACGCCGACGCGCAGGCTTTCATCAGCACCTGGGCCGCGCGGCAGGATCAGCAGGATTTCTGCATTCTGTGCGCCGAACAGGTCAAACAGGATGAGCAACAAGCCGGCTGGTTCCGCGCCGTCAGCTCGAGCGGCATCGTGGTGGCCTGTCGCCTGCCCGAGGGTGAGGCCTTCCGGCACTGGCTGCAGGCCCGGGCCGGTGCACGCGGCAAGACCTTGAGCCCCGAGGCCGTCGACTTTCTCTGCGCGCGAACCGAAGGCAACCTGCTGGCCGCCGCGCAGGAAATCGACCTGCTGCAGCTGCTGGTCGACGAACCCGTCATTAGTCTGGAGCATGCGCTGGCTGCGGTCTCCGACAGTGCCCGCTACGATGTGTACAAGGTGGTCGACAGCGCGCTGACCGGCGATGTGGCCCGCGCGGTGCGCATGCTGCGCGGCGTGCGCGACGAAGGCACGGATCCGGTGGTGCTGGCCTGGTCGGCCGGGCGCGAACTGCGGGTGCTGGCGCGGGTCGCCGCCGCCCGCAGCGTCGATGCCGGCTTTGCGGCCGAACGCGTGTGGGCCTCGCGGCAAAATCTGCTCCGCCGGGTGCTGCGCCGGTTGGCGGCGCCCGACATCGAGGCCTTGCTCCGCGAAAGCGTGCGCATCGACCAGATGGCCAAGGGCATGCGCGAGGGCGACCCCTGGGAGGCCCTCGAATCCCTGCTGATGGCGCTCGCCGGTGGCCCCCGGCTGGGCGAACTGGCTTAAGCCCCAAAGGAACAGCCCATGACCGAGATGAATGTTTCCGACTACATGGCCGGCGTGGGCCAGGCGGCGCGTGCGGCGGCGGTGACGCTGGCCAGCGCGTCCACCAAGGCCAAGAACGAGGCCCTGCTCGCGACCGCCGCACGAATCACTGAGGCGGCCGCCGACATTCTTGCCGCCAACGCGCGCGATCTCGCCGCCGCGTCAGACCTGGACGCCGCGATGCGTGACCGCCTTACCCTCACGCCCGCGCGGGTCGCCGCGATGGCCGTCGGCCTGAAAGAAGTGGCCGCGCTGGCCGACCCCATCGGCACCATTACCGATCTCGCCTACCGCCCGACCGGCATTCAGGTGGGCAAGATGCGGGTGCCGCTGGGCGTGGTCGGCATCATCTATGAGGCCCGTCCCAATGTGACGGCAGATGCCGCCGCGCTGTGCCTGAAGTCCGGCAACGCCGCCATCCTGCGCGGCGGTTCCGAAGCGCATCACGCCAATCAGGCGGTGGCCGCTTGCGTGAAGGCCGGACTGGAAGCCGCCGGTCTTCCCGCCGCCGCCGTGCAGGTGCTGGCCACCACCGACCGCGCCGCCGTGGGCGAAATGCTGACTCACCCCGAATTTATTGACGTCATCGTGCCGCGCGGCGGCAAGGGCCTGATCGAACGGGTGAGCCGCGAGGCGCGGATGCCGGTCATCAAGCACCTCGACGGCGTCTGCCACGTCTACATCGACGCCGATGCCGATCTCGACAAGGCCGTGGCCATTGCGCACAACGCCAAGTGCCAGCGCTATGGCACCTGCAACACCATGGAAACCCTGTTGGTGAACGCCGCCATCGCGCCGCAGGTGCTGCCGCCGCTGCTGGCCCGCTATCGGGCGGAAGGCGTCGACCTGCGCGGCTGTCCGCTGACCCGTGCGATTGACGCCAACATGGGGGCAGCCACCGAGCAAGACTGGTACGAAGAATACCTGGCGCCCATTCTGGCCATCCGCGTGGTGGAGGATCTGGACGAAGCAATCGCTCACATCAGGCGCTACGGCTCGCAGCACACCGATGCCATCGTCACCGAGCATCTGGTGCGCGCCCGGCGGTTCATCGTGGAAGTCGATTCCAGCTCGGTAATGGTCAATGCCTCCACCCGCTTCGCCGACGGCTTTGAATACGGCCTCGGTGCGGAGATCGGCATCAGCACCGACAAATTCCA
>JAURHQ010000075.1 GCA_030833185.1 Gammaproteobacteria bacterium
ATTCGGCCCAGCGTGATCTGAAGCAGTTCCAGAATGTCCGGCTCGTCGTCGACGATCAGTGCCTGTGGGCTGCTCACTGGGCCACCGGCTCAGGGTTGAGACCAATCGGCATCGGCATCAGGCCGAGACGAAACACACAGCCTGTTTCACCGTGGCGGAGCAGGCTGAGGCTCATTTGGTTGGCTTCACAGAGCTCGCGCGCGAGGTACAAGCCAAGGCCATTGCCGGCCGCGTCGGTGGTGAAAAACGGCTCGAAGACTTGCTCGGCAATTTGCGTGGTCATGCCAGGGCCGGTATCGATGACGTCGAGAAACGCCCGCCCGGTATCTGCTTCCAGCCCGGTGACCAGTCGCAGCAAGGGCGACTGACAACTAAACCGCAGGGCGTTTTCCGCCAGATTCCACAGGACCTGATCAAGCTGGCTCTTGTCCATACTGACGATGATATCAGCCGGATCTGCCTCCAGGCTGAGCGCATCGGGCGGCAAATTACGCCGCTCGGCCAACTCGCGCAGGAACTCGGCCAGCCACGGGTGCAGCGCAAATTCTTCAACTTTGGTGTTGTCACGCCGGCCAATCATCAGCACGTTTTTGACGATATCGTTCATGCGCACCGACTGCTCGCCGATGATCTGCACCAGACGCCGGTCTTCCGCGGGCAGGTCCTGCGACTCGGACAGCAGTTGGCCCGCATGGCTGATGGCCGCCAGCGGGTTGCGAATTTCATGCGCAATGCTGGCCGTCAGGCGCCCGAGGGACGCCAGCTTGATTTGCTGGGCGCGCTGGTGAATTTCGGCGGTGTCTTCGAGATAAACCACCGTGTCGTGCCGGTCGGCTGCCAGGCTGGCAAACGACACGATGGCATCCACGCCCTGCGGTTCCAGCGTCAGCGGCGTGCGGCGATTGCCACCTCGCGCCCGCCAGGCCCGCCAGGCCAGATTGAGCATGCCCGAGATTTCATGCAGCGGCCGACCTTCGATGCCTTGAGCCTGACCGGTCATGCGTAGCGCGGCGCGATTGGCCAGCACCACCTGCAACTGCTCGTCGAGCACCAGAATGCCGGCCTGCATGCGCTGCACCACGTATTCATTTAACTGCGCCAGACTTCGCAATTCGGCATCGCGCTCGGCGACCAGCGCCACACTGCCGCGAACCTGTTCGCCCATAAAAGCGGCCAGCAGGCCAGTCGCGAAAAAGCTGAGGCCGAGCAGGCCGGCATGGGTGTAACTGGCGGTCAGATAGTCCAGTCGCAGGATGCCGTAGGCGGTCTGGGCCAGAAGCGCCAGCGTCGCCAGCGACGCATACGCTACCGCCACCCGCTGGCTGGCAAGCAGACAGGCCCCGGCCGTGGCCACCACCTGCAGGATCCCGAAACCGCCGGCCACGCCGCCGCTCGCATGCAGAAACAAGGTTAAAGCGAGCACATCTGCCGGCACCTGCAGATTGCGCAGCAGGGAGAAGGGCGCCAGGCGTCGGCGCACGGCCACCAGAAAGCCAAGCCCGAACAGGAGATAGGCCAGCGCCGTCCAGGTGCCTAGCCGCAGGTCAATATTGAGGTTCATCGGCGGCCAGCGCCGTAAACCGCTCAAGCCGGCAAGGAGTATCGCGATGGTCAGCCGGTACAGGCCGAAGTACCACAGCGCCCGCCACTGATTGTCGGTGGCGCCGGGCGACGCCGACTGTCTAGTCACCACGACCGGCAGCGCGATGCGCCTGGCACACAAATCCGCCAGCCTGCGCGACCGCCTCGGCCTCCGGCACGTAGACACCGCAGGCCTGACACTGAACGACCCGCGTCGTCGCCGGCGGTGACGGCCGACGCGCCGCCCGCTGCCAACGGCGCCAGAGTACAAACCCGACCCAGCCCAGCAGGCCAAGTATCAGCAAACGACCCAGTCCCATACGCGCTCCGGCCTCCTCATGATGGCGCTAGCGTTGCCCGCCGCAGGTCGCGATGCAAGGCGTGGCGTGCAAGCGGAAGCCGGTATCCGATATAGTTCGGAGCGGAAAACCGGGTTCGTACGCGCGCGTTGCCCTGCCTGTAGCGGGCGTCAGGCATGCACGTGCCGCCGCCCTATCGACGCATCGCAATTATCGAGCAGCTTGGAGTAGATCGATGAACCTGCATGAATATCAGGCAAAACAGTTGTTCACTGAATACGGAGTCCCGATTTTGCCGGGCAAAGTGGCACGCAGTCCCGAAGAGGCCGCCGCCAACGTCAAAGCACTGGGCGGCACGGGCTGGCTGGTGAAGGCCCAGGTCCACGCCGGCGGGCGCGGCAAGGCCGGCGGCGTCAAGTTTGTGAAAAGCGCGGAAGAAGCCGCCGCCGTAACCAAATCACTGCTCGGCACCCAGCTGGTGACCTTCCAGTCCGGCCCTGAAGGTCAACCGGTCGAGTGTGTGCTGATCGACAGCGCGGCGCAGATTGCCCACGAGCTCTACCTGAGCGCCGTGGTCGACCGCGGCACCCGGCGCGTCACCTTCATGGCGTCCCGCGCGGGCGGCATGGACATCGAAGAAGTCGCGGCGCACACGCCGGAGAAAATCTTCACCATCGCCGTCGACCCGGTGCTGGGCCTGCAGGACTACCAGACCCGCGTGCTTGGCTTCGCGCTTGAGCTCGACGACGCGCAGCGCAAGCAGATGGCGGTGATCCTCAAAGGGCTGTATCGCCTGTTCATCGACAAAGACCTCAGCCTGCTCGAAATCAACCCGCTGGCGATCCTCGCCGACGGCAGCCTTGCGGCGCTGGACGGCAAGATCAACCTCGACGACAACGCGCTGTACCGGCAGTCCATTGCGGCTTGGCGTGATGCCGCCCAGGAAGACGAAAAAGAACGTCGGGCGAAGGAATTCGACCTCAACTACGTCACCCTGGAAGGCAACATCGCCTGCATGGTGAACGGTGCGGGCCTCGCAATGGCCACCATGGACGTGGTCAAGCTGTACGGCGGCGCGCCGGCCAACTTCCTCGACGTCGGCGGCGGCACTACCGCCGAGCGCGTCGCGGAGGCGTTCAAGATCATCACCTCGGACCCCAACGTCAAAGCCATTCTGATCAACATCTTCGGCGGCATCGTCCGCTGCGACATGATCGCAACGGGCATCATTGCGGCGGTGAAGGAAGTCGGCGTGAACGTGCCGGTGGTGGTGCGTCTGGAAGGCACCAACGTCAACGAGGGCAAACAGCTGCTGGCCGACAGCGGCCTTGCCATTACCAGCGCAGAAGATCTCAGCGATGCCGCCAAGAAGGTGGTCGCCGCCGTCGGAGGAGCACACTAATGTCCATTCTGATTAACAAAGACACCAAGGTGCTTGTGCAGGGTTTTACCGGCAAGCAAGGCACCTTCCACGCCACCCAGGCCATCGCCTACGGCACCCAGCTGGTGGGTGGCGTGACCCCGGGTCGCGGCGGCCAGTCGCACCTTGACCGGCCGATTTTCGACACCGTGCATGCGGCCGTGAAAGCCACCGGCGCCGATGCCAGCATGATCTTCGTGCCGCCGCCCTACGCTGCCGACGCCATCGCTGAAGCGGTTGACGGCGGCATCAAGGTCATCACCTGCATCACCGAAGGCATTCCGGTGCTGGATATGCTGAAAGTGAAAGCCATGCTGATGGGCCGTCCCGACGTGCGCCTGATCGGCCCCAACTGTCCGGGCGTCATCACCCCGGGTGAGTGCAAGATGGGCATCATGCCGGCAGCGATCCACCGCCCGGGCAAGATTGGCATCGTCTCGCGCTCGGGCACGCTGACCTACGAAGCGGTGCATCAGACCACCCAGGCGGGTCTCGGTCAGAGCACCTGCGTGGGCATTGGCGGCGACCCCATCAACGGCATGAACTTCATCGACGTGCGGACCCTCTTCCAGCAGGACCCACAGACCGAAGGCATCATCATGGTCGGTGAAATCGGCGGCTCGGCGGAAGAAGACGCCGCGGCGTTTATCGCCAAGCACGTGACGAAGCCGGTGGTCGGATACATCGCGGGCGTCACCGCCCCCCCTGGCAAGCGCATGGGCCATGCCGGCGCGATCATCGCGGGCGGCAAGGGCACGGCGGCAGACAAATACGCCGCCCTGCAGGCCGCTGGTGTGACCACCGTGAACTCACCGGCGGAACTCGGCGCCGCGATGAAGCGTGCGCTGCAGTAGGCCTGCGGCCCTGCGAGCGGGGCAGGCCCGATGAAAATCGCGCTTGCCCAGCTCAATTTCTGCGTCGGTGATATCGCGGGCAACACGGCCCGCATCATTGAGCAACTGGCCCACGCGCGCGACCACGCTGGCGCGCGCGTCGTGGCCTTTCCCGAACTCGCCATCACCGGCTATCCCCCTGAAGACCTGCTGTTCCGGCCCGGCCTGCACCGTCGCGTCGAATATGCGCTGCGCCAGATCGCGGCGGCCAGTCACGGTATTGCGGTGGTCGTGGGTTATCCGGAAGCGGCCGATGGTCACGTCTACAACAGCCTTTGCGTGCTGGAAGACGGCCGCATCGCAGCGCGCTATCGCAAGCAGCGGCTGCCGAACTATCAGGTGTTCGATGAGAAGCGCTACTTCGAGGCCGGCAGCAGCGCCTGCGTCTACCGGATCGACGACATCGCCGTAGGCTTTTCAATCTGTGAGGACATCTGGGACCCGAGCACCACCGAAACGGCGCGGGTCGCCGGCGCCGAAGTCATCCTCAATATCAACGCTTCGCCCTGGAGCCAGCACAAGCGCGAAGCCCGCCAGCAGGCGGTCGGCCGTGCGGTCGCGGCGTCCGGGCTGCCGGTGCTGTATCTGAATCTGGTTGGCGGACAGGACGAACTGGTATTCGACGGCGGCTCTTTCGCCCTGGATGCCGGCGGCATGCTGCGCGCTCAGGCCCCCGAATTCACCGAACAACTGCTCGAAATAGACCTGCAGCGCGAAGGCGCCGCCATCAGCGTGCGCGGCGCCTGCGCGCCGGTCATGAATGACGAGGCGGCGGTGTATCAAGCGATGGTGCTGGGCGTGCGCGATTACGTGCAGAAAAACCGGTTCGCCGGCGCGGTGCTGGGCTTGTCCGGCGGCATCGACTCGGCGCTGACGCTGGCCATTGCGGCCGATGCGCTGGGGGCAGAGAACGTCACCGCCATCTCCATGCCGTCGCGCTATACCGCCGACATGAGCATCGACGACGCGCTGGAGCAGGCGCGCCTGATGGGCTGTGAATGTCACGTCGTCAGTATCGAACCCACGGTCAACGCCTTTGAACAGTCGCTGGCGCCGGTGTTCGCCGGTCGTAAAGCCGACGTCACCGAAGAAAACATCCAGGCCCGCTGTCGCGGGATTCTGCTGATGGCCTATTCGAACAAGACCGGCCGGATGGTGTTGACCACCGGCAACAAAAGCGAGATGGCGGTGGGCTATGCCACGCTTTATGGCGATATGGCCGGCGGCTTTGCGCCGCTGAAAGACTGCCCCAAAACGCTGGTCTTCCGGCTGTCCCGCTGGCGCAATGCGCAGGCTGAGCACCCGGTTATCCCGCCGCGAGTCATCGAGCGCCCGCCGTCTGCTGAACTGCGACCTGATCAGAAAGACACCGACAGCCTGCCGCCCTACGAAGTGCTGGACCCGATCCTCGAGCAATACGTTGAGCAGGACCGGACACCGCAGGAAATTGCGGCCGCGGGCTTTGATCTGGAAACGGTGAAACGGGTGGCCCGGATGGTGGACCGCAACGAGTACAAGCGGCGTCAGGCCGCCCCCGGGGTACGGATTACCGAACGGGCATTCGGCCGCGACCGGCGTTTTCCCATTACCTCACGTTACGACGAGCAGGAGCCGGTGCCGGGCAGCTAGGCCGCCCGCCCCGCCGGCCTAGCGCACCTCGGTGCGCTTGACCTCTTCAATGCCCGGATGATTCGGGAAGTTGAGCTCCATCACACGCAGCGCGTCGGCAGCGAGATCGTCAAGTTCAAGCACCTTGTAGGCCTTGGCCATCAGGAGCAGCGCCTCGGGCATCGCCGGGGATTGCTGGTAGTTCTCCACCACATAGCGGGCCCGGTTGGCCGCCGCCACAAAGGCGCCGCGACGCATATACCAATTCGCCACGTTCACCTCGTGCTGGGCGAGGATGTTGCGCAGGTAACGCATGCGCAGCTGCGCATCGGCCACATAGCGGCTGTCGGGGAAGCGCTTGATGAGTTCCGACAGGTCGTTGAACGCCTGCAGGGAAGCACCGGGGTCGCGCTGCGAGGCATCGCGCACCAGATGGCGCTCGAGCACGCCCTTGCCGTTATTGAAGTTAATGAGCCCGCGCAGATAGAACGCATAGTCCATGTGCGGGTGGGTGGGGTTGAGCTTCATGAAGCGGTCGACCGAGGCGATTGCCTTGGGCGTCTCATCGGCCTTGTAGTGGCAGTACGCGAGCTCCAGCTGGGCCTGCGGGGCGTACGCGCCGAACGGATAGCGCGCCTGCAGTTTCTCGTAATAGTCGATAGCGCCATTGCATGAACCCGACTCCAGTCGGTCCTTGCCGGCGAAATAGAGCTTTTCTTCTGGCCAATTCTCCGGCATGTCCTCCGGATCCTTGTCTGGCAGCAGCCCGCAACCGACCAGCGACAGACACAACGCGGCGGTCATCAGCAATCCTGACGCCCGCTTGGCGGCCAGCGTGAAAGAGGAGTAGTTCACTTATGGGTAGCTCTTCGCTATGGGTCGAGCATTGTAGTGCCTGCGCTCAGCCAGACCAAGGCAAGCCCGTGTGCTTCAAGTAGACTGCGGGGCATGAGTTCAGTTCGCCACCATGAAACCCGTATTCCGCCCTCACTGGCCGGTCGCCGTCTCGATCAGGCGCTGGCGGATCTGTTCGAGGATTACTCCCGCAGCATGCTGTCCGCGTGGATTAAGGAAGGACGGGTGCGATTGAACGACCGGCCCTGCCGTCCACGCGACACGGTTAGCGCCGGCGACCGGGTCGACGTCGAGGCGGTGCTCGCCGCCAGCGCCGAAATGGCCCCGGAGCAGGTCGCCTTTGGCGTGGTGTACGAAGACCGCGGGGTGATTGTGGTCGACAAACCCGCCGGACTGGTGGTGCATCCCGGGGCCGGCAACGCCCATCGCACCCTGGTCAACGGGCTACTGCACCGCTACCCCGAACTCAGCGCCCTGCCGCGCGCGGGCCTGATTCACCGCCTCGACAAAGACACCTCCGGCCTGCTGGTGGTGGCCCGCACGCCGCGCAGCTTCCAGCGCCTGACCAGCATGATGGCGGAGCGCGAAATCCATCGAACCTATGCCGCGCTGGTGCACGGCATTGTGGTTGCCGGCGGGACGATCGAGGCCGCGATTGCGCGTGACCGGCATCACCGCACGCGGATGAAAGTCAGCGAGGGCGGGCGTGAGGCCGTCACGCACTACCGGATCAGCCGGAAGTTTCGCGCCCATACGCTGCTGGAAATCGCGCTGGAAACCGGCCGCACGCACCAGATTCGCGTCCATATGCAGCACATCGGCAGCCCGATCGTGGGCGACCCGGCCTACGGCACGCGCCAGCGCCTGCCGCCCGGCGCCACCGCCGACCTGCAGGCCGCCCTGCGCGGACTCAAACGCCAAGCTTTGCACGCCATGCGCCTCGCTTTCAGCAATCCGTCCGGCCGCGGCGAGATTGCCGTGGAGTCCCCCTTGCCGGCCGATCTGGTCATCCTGCTGGAAGCCTTGGCGGCAGACTCGGCAGCCGCCGCCCACGCGTGATCGCCCCGCTTCTGCCCGACTGGCCGGCCCCGCCGCGGGTGCGTGCGCTGGTGACAACCCGGGCGGGCGGCGTCAGCGCGGGACACTACGCCAGCCTCAATCTGGCGACGCACGTCGGCGACGAGCCGGCAGCCGTTGCCGCCAACCGCCACCGCTTGCTCGCGACCTGCGCCCTTCCCGCCGCACCGCGCTGGCTCAATCAGGTTCACGGTACGGCGGTCATCGAGGCGGCCGCCTCCGGGTTGGAGCTGCCGACTGCCGACGCCGCATTCACCACCCGGCGCGGCGTGGTGTGTGCCGTGCTGACCGCCGACTGTCTCCCGATCCTGCTCTGTGACCGGGCGGGGACGACGGTCGCCGCGGTTCACGCCGGCTGGCGCGGGCTGTCCGCCGGCGTCATTGCGGCCGCGCTCACCAAACTGCCACCGGCCGCCGATCTGCTGGCCTGGGTCGGGCCCGGCATTGGGCCGCAGCACTATCAGGTTGGCGCCGAATTGCGCGCGCAGTTTCTGGCGCTGGACCCGGCGCACGCCGCCGCGTTCAGCCAGCGCGCTGGCGCCTGGTATGCCGACCTCGCGCAACTGGCGGTGCGACAACTCGAGCAGGCCGGGGTGGGCGGCGTCTACACCAGCGGCCTGTGCACCTACGCCAACTCGACAGACTTTTTCTCTTTCCGCCGGAATCCGGTCTGTGGCCGCATCGCCAGCCTGATCTGGATCGTCTGATTTGAACTGAGCTGCTTGATTGCGCGCGGCGCGGCCCCATCTGGAAGGCAATTCGTAAATCCAGTGAGGACGCAGCCCATGCGTGCAGACAAGATGACCACCCGACTTCAGCAGGCGCTGGCCGAAGCCCAGAGCCGCGCGCTCAGTCATGACAACCAGTTCATTGAACCCGTCCATCTGATGCTGGCCCTGCTGGAGCAGGATTCGAGCACAGTGAAACACGTGCTGGGCAAGAGCGGGGTTGATACCGATGCCCTGCAGGCCCAGTTGCAGCAACTCGAAGGGCGTTTGGCCAAAGTAGAAGGCGCGCCGGGCGATGTTCACCCGTCCAACGATCTCGTGCGCCTGCTGAACGTCACCGAAAAACTGGCCCAGAAGCGTGGGGATGCCTACATCTCCAGCGAACTCTTTGTGCTCGCGGCGCTGGGCGACCCTGGCGAGCTGGGCCGGGCCTTGAAGCGGGCCGGCGCGCGCGAAGCGGCCGTCGGCCAGGCGATCGATGCGCTGCGGGGCGGCGAGAAGGTTGCCGAGGCCAATGCGGAAGAAACCCGTCAGGCCCTGGACAAATACACCATCGACCTCACGGAGCGGGCGCTCAAGGGCAAGCTGGACCCGGTGATTGGCCGCGATGAGGAAATCCGTCGCGCCATTCAAGTGCTGCAGCGCCGAACCAAGAACAATCCGGTGCTGATCGGCGAGCCGGGCGTAGGTAAAACCGCCATTGTCGAAGGCCTTGCCCAGCGCATCGTGAACGGCGAAGTGCCGGAAGGACTCAAACACAAGCGGGTGCTCTCGCTCGACATGGGCGCGCTGATCGCCGGGGCAAAATTCCGTGGCGAGTTCGAGGAACGGCTGAAAGCCGTCCTGAACGATCTGGCCAAGCAGGAAGGTCAGGTGGTGCTGTTCATTGATGAGCTGCACACCATGGTCGGTGCCGGTAAGGCCGAGGGCGCGATGGACGCCGGCAATATGCTGAAACCCGCGCTGGCCCGCGGCGAACTGCATTGCATCGGCGCGACCACGCTGGACGAATACCGCCAGTACGTCGAGAAAGACGCGGCACTCGAGCGCCGCTTCCAGAAAGTGCTGGTCGACGAGCCCTCGATTGAAGACACCATCGCCATCCTGCGCGGGCTGAAGGAAAAGTACGCTGTGCATCACGGCGTGGAAATCACGGACCCGGCGATCGTCGCCGCCGCCCAGCTGTCGCATCGCTACATCACCGACCGGCAGCTACCGGACAAAGCCATCGACCTGATTGATGAAGCTGCCAGCCGGATCAGCATCGAAATCGATTCCAAGCCCGAGGAAATGGACCGGCTGGACCGCAAAATTATCCAGCTCAAAATCGAACGCGAGGCCCTGCGCAAGGAAACCGACGAGGCCTCGCGTCGGCGGCTGACAGATCTCGAAACCCAGTTGGCCAAAATCGAACGCGAGTCGGCCGACCTAGAAGAAATCTGGAAATCGGAAAAAGCCGCGCTGCAGGGGACGCATCAGGTGCTGGCGGACCTCGACCGTGCCCGGACCGATTTTGAAAGCGCCCGGCGCAGCGGCGATCTGACGCGCATGTCCGAGCTCCAATACGGCGTGATCCCGGCGCTGGAAAAGCGCCTGGCCGCCAGTTCGGACACCGATCGGGCGCCCATGAAGCTGCTACGGAACCGGGTGACCGACGAAGAAATCGCCGAAGTGGTCTCCAAGTGGACCGGCATTCCGGTCTCCAGAATGCTGGAGGGGGAACGCAACAAGTTGCTGCGGATGGAAGAGGCCCTGCACCAGCGGGTAGTCGGACAGGAAGAGGCGCTGGCGGCCGTGGCGAATGCCATCCGCCGCGCCCGCGCCGGTCTGTCCGACCCGCGCCGGCCGAACGGTTCTTTCCTGTTTCTCGGCCCGACCGGGGTCGGCAAGACCGAACTGTGCAAGGCGCTGGCCGAATTCCTGTTCGACACCGAAGACGCGCTGGTGCGCATCGATATGTCGGAATACATGGAAAAGCACTCGGTTGCCCGCCTCATTGGCGCCCCGCCGGGCTACGTCGGCTATGAAGAAGGCGGCTACCTGACCGAGACCGTGCGCCGCAAACCCTACGCGGTGCTATTGCTCGACGAAGTGGAGAAGGCGCACCCGGATGTGTTCAACATCCTGCTGCAGGTGCTGGATGACGGGCGGCTGACCGATGGCCATGGGCGGACGGTCGATTTCCGTAATACGGTCATCGTGATGACCTCTAATCTGGGCTCGGACCGCATTCAGGCACTGGGCGAGACGGCCGCCTACGACGACATGCGCGAGGCCGTGATGGAGGTCGTGCGGCACAGCTTCCGGCCCGAGTTCATCAACCGAATCGACGAAGTCGTGGTCTTCCATGCGCTGCGCAAAGCCCAGATCCGGGCGATTGCCGAGGTGCAACTGGCGCTGTTGCGGCAGCGTTTGGCGGAGCAGCGAATTGGACTGGATATTTCCACGGCTGCGGTCGATAGACTGGGTGAAGCGGGCTTCGACCCCGTGTATGGCGCCCGGCCCTTGAAGCGGGCAATCCAGAACACACTCGAAACACCGCTGGCACAGGCCCTGCTGGAAGGCCGGTTTGGGCCCGATGACGAGATCAAGATCGACGTCGAGGCTGGCAAGTTTACTTTCATGCGCTGAGCGCGACGCCCGCAGGGTCGCCACAGCCCTGCGGGAACCTGTCACCCTACGAGCCGTCGTGGCCAGCACGGCGGCTTTGGTCTAGTATTTTTTCTCGCGCTTAACGGATTTAAGGCACCTCTGTGGCAGTTCCCTCCAATCGCATTCCCTTGACCGGTCTGGCCCGCAAACTGGTGGCCGACGGCTTGCTGGACGAGCAGGAGGCGGCGCGCGTATTTCAGGCTGCCGTTGCCGCCAAGACGCCCTTTGTGAAATACGTGGTCGACCAGAAGCTGGTCGACCCCAAGACCGTTGCCCACGCGGCCTCTCAGGAATTTGGCGCGCCGCTGGTGGATATCGAAGCGCTGGAAATCGACCCGGATGTCGTCAAGCTGGTGAGTATCGAACTCATCCAGCGCCACCATGCCCTGCCTATCTTCAAGCGGGGCAATCGCGTGTACATCGGCATCGCCGACCCCACCAACCTGCAGGCGCTGGACGAGATCAAGTTCCACATCGGCGCCAACACCGAAGCGGTGCTGGTTGAGCAGCACAAGCTGCAAAAGGCGATCGAAAAATCGCTGGCGGCGGCCGATGCCGGGATGGACAACCTTGCCGATTCGGATTTCGAAAATCTGGACGATCTGGAAGTTGGCGCCCCGCAGGAAGCGCTTCCCGAAAACGCGGAAGTCGACGACGCGCCCGTCGTGCGCTTCATCAACAAGGTCTTGCTGGACGCGATCAAGCGCGGCGCGTCAGATCTGCACTTCGAGCCCTACGAAAAGGTCTATCGGGTGCGCTTCCGGATCGACGGCATGCTGACCGAAATCGCCAAACCCCCGTTGGCGCTGGCCGGCAAAATCGCTGCGCGTATCAAGGTGATGTCGCGCCTCGACGTCTCTGAACGGCGCGTCCCGCAGGACGGCCGCATCAAACTGAAACTGTCGAAGACCAAATCCATCGACTTCCGGGTTAACACTTGCCCAACGCTGTTCGGCGAAAAGTGCGTGATGCGTATCCTGAACTCGGATTCTGGCGCGCTGGATATCAATCTGCTGGGCTACGAGGATTTCCAGAAAGAACTGTTCCTGAAGAACCTGCAAAAGCCTTACGGCATGTTTCTGGTCACCGGCCCGACCGGTAGTGGCAAAACGGTATCGCTGTATACCGGCATCAACATCCTCAATCAGGAAGACATCAATATCTCCACCGCCGAAGACCCGGTGGAAATTAACCTCGCCGGGGTGAATCAGGTGCAGGTCGACGAGCGCACCGGCATGACCTTCCCGAAGGCGCTGAAGGCCTTTCTGCGGCAGGACCCGGACATCATCCTCGTGGGCGAAATCCGCGATCTGGAAACCGCTTCCATCGCGGTCAAGGCCGCCCAAACCGGCCACATGGTGATGTCGACGCTCCACACCAACGACGGCCCGCAAACCCTGACCCGCCTGCAAGACATGGGCGTCGCACCGTTCGCCGTGGCCACCACCATCAACCTGATTACCGCCCAACGTCTGGCGCGCCGCCTGCACCCGGAGTTGCGCACCCCCATCGACGTACCGCCCGAGGCCTTGCTCAAGGAAGGTTTTGCGCCCGAAGACGTCGAAGCCGGCTTCCGCCTGTATGGCCCGGGCAGCAGCAGCGATTGCCCGAGCGGCTATAAAGGGCGGGTCGGGATCTATCAGGTGATGCCCATTTCCGACGGTATGAAGCGACTCATCATTGAAGGTGCCAACGCCGTGCAGTTGGCCGACCAGAGCGCTGCGGAAGGCATCTGGGATATTCGCAAATCAGGCCTCAACAAGGCGCGCCGGGGCATTACCAGTCTCGCTGAAATCAACCGCGTGACGGTGGAGTAAGACATGGCCGAAGGCATCGCCCCAGTCCGCACGGATATGTACCTCTGGGAGGGCGTGGACCGGGCTGGCAAGCGGGTCAAGGGTGAGATGTCGGGGCAGAGCGACGCCGTGGTGCGGTCGATTTTGCGGCGTCAGGGCATCAATCCACTCAAGGTCAAGAAAAAGCCCAAACCGTTGTTGGGCACCAGTTCGGCCAAAATCACCACCAAGGACATCACGGTGTTCTGCCGCCAGCTGGCCACCATGATGTCGTCCGGCGTGCCGCTGGTACAGTCCTTCGAAATTGTGGGCCGCGGTCACGCCAACAAGGCCATGCAGCAGCTCATCCTGTCGATCAAAGGGGATATCGAAGCCGGCGGCTCGCTGGCCGAGTCGCTGCGCAAGCACCCGCTGCAGTTCAACGAACTGTTCGTCAATCTGGTCACGGCGGGCGAACACGCAGGTATTCTGGAAAGCATCCTGCACAAACTCGCGACCTACATGGAGAAATCGGAAGCCCTGAAGTCGAAGATCAAGGGCGCGATGTTCTATCCGGTTGCTGTGCTCGTGGTGGCGTTCATCATCACCTGCATCCTGTTGCTGTTCGTCATTCCGCAGTTTGAAGAACTGTTCAGCGGCTTCGGCGCCGACCTGCCAGGCCTGACGCGGATGGTCATCGACATGTCGAAGTGGATGCAGGCCAACTGGTGGCTGCTGCTCATTGTGGTCGGCGGCACGGTTTTCGGCCTGATTCAGGCCAAGAAACGCTCAGTTGCCTTTGCCCACGGGTTGGATCGACTGGCCCTCAAACTCCCGGTGGTCGGCGATATTCTGAATAAATCTGCCACCGCGCGGTTTGCGCGCACGCTGGCTACGATGTTTGCCGCCGGCACGCCGCTGGTTGAAGCCATGACCTCCGTCGCCGGTGCGTGCGGCAACATCCTCTACTACAACGCCACGATGAAAATGCGCGATGAAATTGCGACCGGCACCCAGTTGCAGGTGGCCATGCGCGACGCCGACCTGTTTCCCAATATGGTCGTCCAGATGGTGGCGATCGGCGAAGAATCCGGCGCGCTCGATTCCATGTTGGGCAAAGTCGCCGACTGGTACGAACAGGAAGTGGATGATGCCGTGGATTCCCTCACCAGCCTGCTCGAGCCGATGATCATGGCGGTGCTGGGCGTGGTGATCGGTGGTCTGGTGGTCGCCATGTACCTGCCTATCTTCAAGATGGGTCAGGTGGTTTAAGCGCGACCAGGCCCGGGATTTTTCTGATGTCCTTCCACTGCGACGGCCAGGCCTAAGCGCATGGCCGACCTGCTTCAGCTGCTGGCGAGTTCGCCGACCGTCTTCATTGTCACGCTGAGCGTGTTCGGTCTGCTGGTCGGGAGTTTTCTCAACGTCGTCATTTATCGGCTACCGCTGATGATGGAGCGGGCGTGGCGGGCAGAGTGCGCTGCCCTGGACCAGACGGAACCGACGCCTGACGCGCGCGATGAGGTGTTCAATCTGGTCCGCCCGCGGTCCCGTTGCCCGCACTGCGCGGCGGCGATTAGCGCCTTCGACAATATCCCTCTCGTGAGCTGGCTTCTGCTTGGCGGGCGTTGTCGACACTGCCGCACCGCCATCCCTTTGCGCTACCCGCTGGTGGAGTGCTGCGCGGGCGTGCTCGCTGGCCTTGCCGCCTGGCGTTTTGGTTTTGGCTCGTTCGCCCTGCTGGCCGCCGGCGTGTCCTGGACACTGCTCGCGCTGGCGGTGATCGACTACGACACCCAGCTGCTGCCCGACGACCTCACCCTGCCGCTGCTCTGGGCGGGGCTGGCGGTCAATCTGGGCGGCGGTCTGGTCGGCCTGCAAGCGGCGGTCATCGGCGCGATGGCGGGCTACCTCAGCCTGTGGTCGGTCTATTGGGCCTTCCGTCTGGCGACCGGCAAAGAGGGTATGGGCTACGGCGACTTCAAGCTGCTGGCGGCGCTGGGAGCGTGGCTGGGCTGGGCTGCCCTGCCCGGGATCATCATCGGCGCCGCGCTGGTCGGTGCGCTGGTCGGGCTGATGCTGATTGGGCTGGGACGTCATGCCCGCGGCAAGCCAATCCCCTTCGGCCCGTTTCTGGCAGCCGCCGGCTGGATCCAGCTCTTATGGGGGAATGTGGTGCAGGATCTGTTGCTGGGGACTTTCGTGAGATGAGCAAGCAGCGCGTGTTTGTGGTGGGCGTCACCGGCGGCATCGGCAGCGGTAAAACGACCATCTGCCGCGAATTTGCGGCGCTGGGCGCGCCGGTCATCGATACCGATCAGGTCGCACGCGACGTGGTGGCGCCGGGCAGCCCGGGCCTCGCCGCAGTGGTTGCGGCTTTCGGTCCCGAGGTGCTGACGGCCGATGGCCAGCTTGACCGGCGCCGGGTTCGCCAGCTGGTGTTTGCGACCCCCGCCCTGCGTGAACAGCTCGAGGCCATTCTGCACCCGCTCATTCGACAGGAAACCGACGCGCGCGTGCAGGCGGCCGGCTTTCCCTACTGCCTGGTCTGCATCCCGCTGCTGGTGGAACGGGGTGGCGGCAACCGCGTTAACCGCGTGCTCGTGATTGATTGCCCGACCGAGGTTCAGATCGCGCGCGTCATGGCCCGCGACGAATTGACAGCCCCGGAGGTAGCGGCAATTATGCGGACACAAGCCTCGCGGGAAGACCGTCTGGCGGCCGCGCATGATGTGCTGGAAAACACCGGCGATGTCTCGCTCCTGCGGCCCCAGATTTCGGCGCTGCACGCTCGGTACCTCCAACTTGCCAAAGAGGGCGCGGCCTAGAAATCCCACAGCAATGCAGCCCGCGCGCCCGAGCCCCCAACAGCAACTGTTTCCCGAAACCGGGGCGTGCGTTATCTACGAACAGCCGCTGAATGAACGCATCCGCTGTTTCCTGCGCCTCGAATATCTTTTCCAGTCGGTCGCCGAGTGCATGCAGGGCAAGACCGCCCTCAACGCCCGGCAGGCGGTGGCAAGCCTTATCGATATCACCGACCAGTTGGCCCGCGCCGACATCAAGGGTGACCTGATCAAGGAACTGGAGCGCCACGCGGCGACGCTAAGCGCCCTGCGCAGCAACCCGGCGGTCAACCAGACCACGCTGGACAACACGCTCTCTCGCCTCGACCCGATTCTGAGCGCGCTGCGCTCGCCGGCCTGTCAGCCGGGACAGCGCATGCGCCAGATGGAACTCGTGACCCAGGTCCGGCAACGGCTGGCGATTCCCGGCGGTTTATGCAGTTTCGATCTGCCTGCCTTCCACTTCTGGCTCTCACGGGAGCATGTGGTGCGGGTCGCGCAGCTGAACGACTGGATGGACGATTTACGCGTTATCGAAGAAGGCGTGGAGATCACGCTGAAGCTGATCCGTGAATCCGCGGTGCCACAGAAAGTGGCCGCCAGCGGCGGCTTCTACCAGCAGAATCTAGACCCGACCTCGTCTTGCCAGCTGGTCCGCGTGGTGCTGAACGTGGAGGAAGAGGTTTTTGCGGAAATCAGCGGCGGCAAGCACCGCTTCACCGTGCGCTTCATCCGGCCGGCGGATCCGGGCTCGCGGCCCCAACAAACCAGCGAAACGGTGCACTTCGAACTGCAGTGCTGCGGCCTATAGCGCCGGCAGTCCACCCAACAGTCG
>JAURHQ010000076.1 GCA_030833185.1 Gammaproteobacteria bacterium
CGACAGCAGCAAGTCATCGAAAGCTTCAGTCGGGGCAAAGCCCTTACCACGACGCCCGGTCGGAGCGGCAAACAAATCCGACGCGCCTAGAACCCCTTGATGACCCGCGCCCAGTCGTCCAGCGCGTGTTCCTGGCCTTCGACCACCTGCACCACGAACTGGTTGTAGCCGGCGTCGCGCAGGGTCTCGATCTTCCCGCGCAGTTCGGTCTCGGTGCCGGTGAACGTGAGCTGGCGGATGAGCTCGGCGGTCAGCAGCGGGCGCTCGTCGTCGCGTACGTAGAGCAGGTGCCCGGTATGCAGGTCTAGATAACGCGCATCCGCCGGCTCGTAACGCTGATACAGCGCCTTGAAGGCAGCGACCACCGGCGCCCACGCCGGGTCCATCGGCAGGATGCTGCCGCGCTCGTCGGCTTCCACCAGGTTATGAAACACGATCGCGGCCAGCGGCCCGGCCTGCGCCATGGCGCGCGGACTGTCGGCGGCCTCACCCTCGGCCAGCACGCAGCCCAGGCTCAGCGCCGTGCTGTAGCGATCTGCAGGCGCGGTGTGGGCCGCGTCCCAGCTTTCTTGCATGGCCTTGAGGTCGGCGACCGCCGCGTGCTCGTTGCCGGCGACGGTGATCCAGCCGGCCTTCATGCGTGCACAGACCGCGCGCGCTTTCGGCCCCATGGCCGACATGTGGAGGTCAATCGGATCGCGGGTGTTGATGAGCCCGCGGTCCGGATGCAGCAGGCGAATCTTTCGGTGCTGGCCTTCCATCTCGACTTCCACGGTCTCGTGGCGCAGCAGCGCGTAGACCTCGTCGACGTAGCGCGCCATGTCTTCAAGTTTGACAGCGTTCAGCCCCATGCAGCGCCGACCGGTGAAGCCGGTGCCCACGCCAAACAGCACGCGCCCGGGCGCGAGCTCGTTCAGCGTAGCCAGCGCAGAGGCGGTGACGGGCGAGATGCGGTTACTGGGAATGGCGACGCCCGTGCCCAGCTTGATGCGGCTGGTGTTGGCGGCGGCCAGCGCCATCACGGCGTAGACGTCGGCGCACAGCAGCTGGCTGTCGTAGAACCAGGCGTGACTGAAACCCAGCGCTTCAGCCCGCTGCACCGCTTTCCACGAATGCGTGGAGGTCATGACCGAGATGCCAAAATCCATGCGTGTACTCCCCTGAAAATCTTTTTTTTGATGTGCTTGCAAAACGCGGACGCTCCGCCGCATTGAACGCCGCGACCGTCCGCATTTCATCCCTCAAGTGAGGGCTCCCGGGCGCTGCCTCAGGTCGCGGGCGGCCAGGGCGCGTCGATGTCGGCCGCGGCCAGCAGCGCCGCGCGGTCGCCGACCGGTGGATAAATCCACTGCGTGTTGACCATCTGCTTGAGCGCTTTGACCTCGGCGCCAGACTGCTGGATCGCGCGCTCCCAGCCCATGGTGAAGACCGCGCCGTAGTCGCCCAGATCGAGGCAGGTGACGTAATCCGGCTGCGCGTAGTCGCGCATCGGCAGGCCCAGCAGGTCGTGGGCCGCGTTGTAGCCGGCGCATTTGCCCATGGGCACCGCGTGCTGGCAGGACATCAAGGCCAGGTGATCGGCGTCGACCTGCGCGCGGGCCACGTCGCCAGCCACAAACACCGTCGGCGCGGCAGGCAGGCGCAGCTGCGCGTCGACCACGGCCCTGCCGGCGTCGTCGCAATCACCGGGCAGGCTGGCGGCCAGCGCCTGCGCCCGAAGCCCGGTGGTGATCACCACCAGATCGGCTGGCAGGCGACGGCCGTCGGTCAGCGTGACGGACTCGGCGCCGATCTCGGCGACCGTCACGCCGGTTTCCACCGTGACGCCGGTTGCGCTCATCGCGGCCGCGACCGCAGGCGCCGGACCTGCGCCTAAGGCCGGGCCCAGCGTGCCGCTGCGTTCCAGCAAGCTGATCTGCGCCGCGGCGGCGACCGCAGCCCCGGCGTGAGCAGCGATGCGACGCCGCATCTCGGTGGCCAGTTCGATGCCCGTAAAGCCGCCGCCGACCACCACCACGTGCAGCGCCTGCGCCGGTTTGAGCGCTGCGAGCCGCGTTTTCAAGGCCAAGTCGAAGGTTTGGGCGCCGGCATAGGTATCGATGTCATAGCCATGTTCCGCCGCGCCGGGCACCGGCAGCGCCTGCTGCACGCTGCCGGTCGCCACCACCAGCCGGTCATAGCCCAGGGTCTGCGTTGCGGCGGCGGTCTTCACGCGCAGGGACTGTGCGGCCGTATCGATGGACTCGACCTCGCCCAGCATCACCCGCACGCCCAGCGGGTCTAGCGTCGGCGCCAGCGGCGCGCGAAAGGCCTCGGTGAATACTTCATACAGTCGCGGGCGCACGGTGAGAAAGGGCTCCCGGGTTACCAGCGTGATCTCCAGCGCCCCGCCGGCGACCGCGGCCTCACGCGCCGCCACCAGCGCCGCCCACAGACCGGCAAATCCGCCGCCCACGATGACGAGTTTTTTCATACTGCCCCTACCCCTGCGTTGTTGTTCGAATTGCCGGCAGGTTAACCGCTTTCGGCCGGTGCCGGCGCCGCTTTCTTTTACGCAAAACACGACTTGGCGCAGGTTTGAGGCAGCGCCGCCTCGCTAGGCTTGGTCCCTCGCCCTGCTGGAGGAAAGTCCCATGCCGAGTCTGGTGGAAGAATTGGTGCTACTTGCGATTGAAGACGACGGCGGCATTGCGCCCGCTGCTGGTCAGCCCGGCTTTGGCATGGCGCTGCTCGGCGCCTGTCTGGTCGAGTTGGGGAATGCCGGCCGCATCGACGTGGACCTTAGCGCTGTGCTGGTGCTGGACACCACGCCCACCGGCCACCCCGCGCTGGACGGGGTGCTGAAAACCATCGCCAGAGGCGAAGCCGCGCCGGTCGCGCAATGGATTTTGCGCTTGTCGGCCGATGCCGCCACGGTGGTGCGGCAGACGTTGGACGGCTTGATCTCGCGACGGGTGCTGCGCTTTGAGGAAGCCCGCTATCTGTGGGTGTTGAAGGAACGACGCTATCCGCTGCGTGACGGGCGCGAGCAGCAAGACGCCAAGCTGCGGATCATGGAAACCCTGCTGGGCGAACAACTGCCCACCCCGCACGACTCGGTGCTGCTGGGCCTGGCCCGCGCGGTGGGCCTGCTGGAAGGCTTTCTCAGCACGGCCGAAATCGGGCGTCTGGAAGACCGCATGGCGAAGGTGGCGGGGCTCGATCTGATCGTGCGCGGCGTCGAGGCCGCGATTCTGGAAGATCAGGCCGAACGCGCCCGCGCCATGATGATGCCCCTGTAACAAGCCGCCCCGCGACCCGGAGAATTCACCGTGAGCGATACCCCAGAAACCCTGCATATCACGCTTGAAATGGTCGGTCAGACCACCTTCGTCTGCCCGCGCGGGCGCCTCGACTTCGGCACCACGCCGGGCTTCCAGCACGCGCTGGAACAGGCGGTCAATGGCGGCGGCACGGCACCGTCGGCGGTGATCGTGGACTGCCGCGAACTGAGCTATCTGTCCAGCGCCGGCCTGCGCGGCTTTCTGGTCGGCGCCCGCGCCGCCCAGGACAGCGACGTGCACTTCGGCGTGTGCGCGCTGCAGACGGCGCCGGCCGAAGTGTTCAAGGCCGGCGGCTTCGACAAGATCGTCGCCGTTTATCCCGACCGGGAGGCCGCGCTGGCGTAAGGGCTGGTTTGCATCGCCCCGCCTGCTCGGCCATGCTCCCGAGGAGTCAGCCGAGGCGGGTGTGCGATGGACAAAGTCATGCTTATTACCGGCGGTAGCCGGGGAATTGGGGCCGCCACCGCGCTGGGCGCTGCGCGGCAGGGCTATGCCGTGGTGCTCTCCTACCGAACCGAAGCCGAGGCTGCCGCGCAGGTGGTGCGCAGCATCGAAGCAGCAGGCGGCCGCGCGCTCGCCGTGCAGGCCGACGTGGCGAAGGAGGCTGATGTGATGCGCCTCTTCGCCGCCTGCGACGCGGCGTTTGGTCCGCTGACCGCACTGATCAATAACGCCGGCATGCTGTCCCGCCAGTCGCGGGTTGAAGACATGGACGCCGCGCGCATCCAGCACATCCTGCAGGTGAACGTGGTGGGCAGCTTTCTCTGTGCCCGCGAAGCCGTGCGGCGAATGTCGACCCGCCGCGGCGGTGCCGGTGGGGCAATCGTGAACGTGTCCTCGGCCGCGTCGCGGCTGGGTGCGCCGGGCGAGTTCATCGACTACGCCGCCAGCAAGGGCGCGGTGGACACTTTCACCATCGGCCTGGCCAAGGAAGTGGCGACCGAAGGGATCCGGGTGAACGCGGTGCGGCCGGGCGTGATCCTCACCGACATCCACGACACCAGCGGCGAAATTGGCCGCGTTGAGCGCGTCGCGCCGCTGGTGCCCATGCAGCGCGCCGGCACCGCCGAAGAAGTGGCCGCCAGCATCCTGTGGCTGGTGTCCGACGAAGCCTCCTACGTCACCGCCACCTTCATCGAGGCCTCTGGCGGGCGCTAGTTAGTGCGGCGCTGAAAGGACGACCGGCGCTCGTCGTGCGATGGTGGCGACAAGTCGCCGGCCCCATGATTCAACGATGCGGAGAATGCCCATGCCTGTTTCCAGTCTTATTCGCGGCGCCATGGCGCTGAGTGTGTTGCTGCTGTCCGGCCCGGGGCTGGCGCAGCCGATGAGCATTCCCGAGGCGCTGGCCGATGCCGCTCGTCCCGCCGAACAGCGCGCCGCCGATGGCCTGCGCAAACCCGCCGAGATTCTCGTCCTCACCGAGGTCAAAGCCGGCGACCAGGTAGCCGACATCGGGCCGGGCGGCGGCTACTACACGCGGCTGCTGAGCCGCATGGTGGGCGAGACCGGCAAGGTGTATGCGTTCAATCCGGACTGGGTCATCAAGATGTTTCCCAAGGCGGGTGAGTTGGCCGGCAAGCTCGCTGCAGCGGGCTACGCCAACGTCGAGGCCCGCTCGCAGCCGATGGCCGGGATTGCCTTCGATGCGCCGCTGGATGTGGTGTTTTTCAGCCAGCTTTACCACGACCAGCACTGGCAGCAGGTGGACATTGCGAAAATGAACGCCGCGCTGTGGCGGGCGCTGAAACCCGGCGGAGTGTTGCTCATCATCGACCATCAAGCCCCGGCCGGGACGACGGACGCGCAAATCGACAAGCTGCATCGAATTGACCCGGCGGTGGTGAAACGCGAAGTCGAAGCCGCCGGTTTTATCCTTGAAACCGCCAGCGAGGTGCTGGTCAATCCGGCGGACCCTCTAAGCGCCAATGTGTTCGACGCGAGCATCAAAGGTCGCACCTCGCAGTTCGTGCTTAAATTCCGCAAGCCTGCCCACTGAGTTTGATCACCTGACGGAGCCTCAACGATGAGCGTCTATGAAATGCGGACCTATACCCTGCAGGTCGGCAAGATGGCGGAAGCCGTCAAGCTGTACACCGAGATTGGCTATCCCATCCTGGAACGCGACGGCTTTGCGAAGCATCTGGTCGGTTACTGGCAGGCCGACACCGGCATGATCAACCAGCTGGTACACCTGTGGCGCTTCGACAACGATGCCGCCCGCCGCGCCTTCTGGGCCGGGCTTTACGGCAATCAAGATTTCATCGAAACCTTCGCCCCCAAGCTCCGCGCCCTGCTGGTGTCGCAGGAAGTGAAGCTGCTGGTTTCAGCGCCGTGGGGGCCGCGGCCTTAAGCAGATTTCGCGGCGCCCGCGCCGCTCCTACAGCCGGCCGCGATGGAGCCGGCAACAGACTACCGCCGCCCCCCTGTAGGAGCGGCGCGTGCGCCGCGAATGATCTAGCGATAACGCCATCGACTTTCGCGACGCACGCGCAGCGCCCACAGGACGAAAACGCTAACTCACCTTCTCCTGACTCGCGTTAAACAGCTTGATGAAGTCAGGCGACAGCTTGTCGACGCCCTTGTTCGCCGCGTGCTCTGCGATCTTCGCGCCGACTGCCGACTTCAGCTCGTTGCGGAAGCGGTCGTTGTCCACCCGCAGCCAGGCCTCGGAAGACACGCGGTTCACGTTCAGCTTGTTGATTTTGGGAATCGCGAAGCGCGCGATGAGTTCGTAGGAACGCTTGGTCTCCGCCCAATCGGCCCAGTGATTGTCGAGGTGCAGAAAGCAACCGAAGCCACCGGATTGTGCGGTGAGGCGCTCGATCTGGGCGACGTAGTCATCTGGCGTACCGATGACGGCGAATCCGGTTTCGATCATGTAGTCGACCGGGTTCACGCCGGGCGGCGTGCCGAGCGGCAGCGACGCCACTTTCGACATGTAGTCGATCCAGCGCTCCAGCCCAAAACGCACGTTTTGCCGCGCTTTTTCGCGGGTTTCGGCCACGTGCACGGGACCGACCAGACGCCATGCCGAGCGGTTCATGGTATTGCCGTGCTCGGCGGCGGTTTCTTCGGCAATCGCCCAGTTGGAGGCCAGCATGTTGAAGGCGCCGGCCGACGTTGCGCCGATCGACAGCAGCCCCAGACCGTGACGACCCGCGGCCAGCGCGCCGGTCGGCGACACTTGGCTGGCCACCGACATCTCCACGCCCCGATCGTTATAGGGCAGGAACTGCAGCTGCGCTTCGTTGAGTTCAAACCAGTCGGTCTTGGCCGTGACTTTCTCGCCGGCCAGCAGCTTGAGCAGCACGGGAATGGCTTCTTCCATCCGGTCGCGGGCCTTGGCCGTCGGAATGCCCTGCATGTAGGCATCGGACGGTAGCGAGCCCGGGCCTACGCCAAACATGGTGCGCCCGCGGGTCATGTAATCGAGCTGGCGAATGCGGTCGGCGAGCTGATAGGGATGGTGATAGGGCAAAGAGGACACGCCGGTGCCAAGGCGAATGGTGCGGGTGCGCTGCGCGGCGCCGGCGATGAAGAGTTCCGGGCTGGCGGTAATTTCCCAGCCGCCGGAATGGTGCTCGCCAATCCAGGCCTCGTCGTAGTTCAGCTTGTCGAGGTACTCGACGATGTCCATGTCGTGCTCGAACGCCAGAATCGGGTTTTCATCCGGCGGAATATGCGGGGCAACGAAAGCGCCGAAGCGCATTCTGGATTGGCTCATGACGGATTCTCCTGAGGTATTTTTCGACACGCTTGGCCTATTTTTTGGCCTTACCCGGACACTACACCGAACCGGCGCAGGCGCAAACAGGGGGTTGGTGGATTGGCGCTCCGCCCCACTAGAATCCGCCCAACCCTCGCGCGGAGCCTGACCATGACCGACACCGACCTAAAAGATCCGGACCTCTACCTGCACGAAGTGCCCTACGCGCGCTTCGCCGCAATGCGCCGTCATGCCTCGCTGCACTGGAACCCGGAAAACGACGGGGCAGGATTCTGGTCCGTGCTGGGCTATGAGGACATCACCGCGATTTCCAAAGACCCCAAGACCTTTTCTTCGGCCTACGCCAACGGCGGCCACCGCATTTTCAACGAGAACGAGCGCGGGGTGGGTGATCTGGGATCAAGCGCCATCGGTATTCCCTTCATCTCCACCGACCCGCCGCTGCACCGCGCCTATCGCGCGGCGGTGCAACCCGGCCTCAAGCTGAACCGCGTGCGCGAGATGGAAGAACGGCTAAAAGCCCGCATCAGCATGCTGCTGGACAAGGTCGAGGCGCTGGGCAATACGTTTGATTTTGTGGAGCACATCGCCGCGCCGTTTCCCTTGCTGACGCTAACCGAGCTTTTTGGCGTGCCGGCCGGCGACATCCGCAAACTCTATGAGTGGTCGAATGCGCTGGTCGGCGAAGACGACCCCACGCTGCGCATTTCGCCCGAGCAGGCCGCGGCCACCATGGGCGAGATGCTGCCCTATGCCAGCGATTTGTTTGATGCGCGGCGCGCGGAACCGCAGGACGATATTCTCACCATGCTTGCCCATGGCACGCTGAACGGTGAGCCAATTAGCCGCGCAGATTTTCTGGGCACTTTCATTTTGCTGCTGGTGGGCGGCAACGAGACCACGCGCAATTCCATCGCCCACGGCATGGTGGCCTTCACCGAGAATCCCGAGCAGTGGGCCTTGCTGCGTGCGCGGCCCGAACTGATGCCGCTGGCGGTGCGCGAAATCCTGCGCTACGCGAGCCCCGTGCTCCACATGCGACGCACCGCTACCCGCAACGTGGTGGTGAACGGTCAGGCGATTGAGAAAGGCCAGAAAGTGGTGCTGTGGTACGCCGCTGGCAACCGCGACGAAACGGTATTCTCTGATCCCGAGCGATTCGACATTACCCGCGACCAACGCCTGCATTTGTCGTTTGGCACCGGCGAACACACCTGCGTAGGGAACCGGCTGGCCGAGGTGCAGATCGCGCTGATGTTTGACGCGCTCATCAAGCGCTTTCCGACATTGCGCATCACCGGCCCGGGGCGGCGACTGCGATCGAACTTTATTAACGGGTTTCTGGAGTTGCCGGCGGCGAAGGGCTGAGACGCGCGGCTAGGCCAGCGCGGCGCCTAACTGCGTTACCACCTCGTGCTGCTGCGCTTCGGTTAATCCAACCCACAACGGCAAGCGAATCAAACGCTCGGACACGGCGTCCGTCACGTCCATTGCGCCGTGAACGCGGCCGAACTGCCGGCCGGCGGGCGCCGAATGTAGCGGCACATAGTGAAACACCGCGTTAATGCCCGCCGCCCGCAAGCTTGTCAGCACCTGCTGACGGTCGAACTGCGGCGCGAGCACCACGTAGTACATGTGGGCGTTGTGCTCGCAGCCCGCCGGGATGGTGGGCCGCCGCAGCAGGCCGGCCGCCTCAAGCGGTGCCAGCGACGCGTGATAACGCGCCCAGATCGCGAGGCGCGCGTCAGTAATGCTGGCCGCCTCCTGCAACTGGGCCCATAAAAACGCCGCCACCAGCTCGCCGGGCAGATACGACGAGCCCACATCCACCCAGGTGTATTTGTCCACCTGCCCGCGGAAAAACTGGCTGCGGTTGGTGCCTTTCTCGCGGATGATTTCGGCGCGCTGCGCGTGGGCGGGGGCATTCACCAACAGCGCACCGCCTTCGCCGCAGGTGACGTTCTTGGTTTCGTGGAACGAATAGGTACCGAAGTCCCCGATGCCGCCCAGAACTCGCCCGTGGTAGCGCGCCATCACCCCCTGCGCGGCGTCTTCGATCAGCAGCAGATTGTGGCGGCGGGCGATGTCTTGCAGGGCGTTCATTTCACAGGCCACGCCCGCGTAATGCACCGGCACGATGGCCCGCGTGCGCGGCGTAATGGCCGCTTCCACCAGCGTCTCGTCGAGGTTGCAGGTGTCTGGCCGAATGTCCACGAACACCGGTACCGCCCCGCGCAACACAAAGGCGTTCGCGGTCGAGACAAAGGTGTACGACGGCATGATGACTTCATCGCCCGGCCCGATGCCGGCCAGCATGGCGGCCATTTCGAGTGCGGCGGTGCAGGAGTGGGTCAGGAGGGCCTTCGATACGCCGGTTTGTGCTTCCAGCCAGCCGTGGCATTGCTTGGTGAAAGCGCCGTCGCCAGACAAATGCGCGTTGCCGTAGGCCTCGGCGATGTAGCCCAGTTCGCGGTTGGTGACGAAGGCTTTGTTGAAGGGAATCATTGCAGACAAGTGTTACCGGGCATTGGCAGGAGCGGACGTTTTAAAAATGCGCCCAGTGTAAAAATCTTTACTACCCGGCGCATCTTCAAGATGCCCGATACTGGTCGTCTGATGGACATTGCCCAACTCGCTTCAATTTCCTCGTCCCGCGGCTATCTTTCCGTAAATCTGCCCCTCGCCCAATCGACTTCTGAAACCCTCGGCTGAATCTGAACAACTGCGGTCGATTACCGTCACTGCCGCAAACTTGCGAGGGTGCGGGTGAAGAAGTTACGACGGTCAGATTGGCCTACGGAACACACTCGCTGAGCGACTTGAGCGAGTTTTTCGGCTTCAGGAGATAGCGCGTGGAAATGGCAGCCGCGCCTTTCGCCTCTAGAGCCGGGAGCGTCGCCACCTCCAGATAATCCTCGACTAGAGACAGCCCAAAGGGGGCTAATGCCGCTCCATCAATCGCTCGCGGGCCCAAAGGCTCCGTCAAAATCCAGGCCGCAGACACCTGAGCGCAAGGCAGACGCTTCAACACCTGCACCGCCGTCGCAACGCTGCCTGGATAGCCGCCATACATCCACGGCGCTCCTATCGCTCGTCCGCCCAAGAGATACACCAAGCCCGGCGCACGCCCCGTCAAATCTATGAGAGATGTGCCCTCCAAAAATCCTGAAGACTCCGCCTGCTCGCGAACCTGACTCACATATCGCGCTAGTTCCGCACGCACCAGAACCGGCTTGGAATCACTTCGAGGCCTTAGCTCTGCCCGAAACTCATAGACTGGTCCAGTCTGTCTGTAGGGCGTCTTCAGCCCTACATTCAGGCACACAGTAGCTACGAGCAAGCTAAGGCTCGCTAGCCCCCGAAGGTGCTTTCGCAAGATTTCCGCCGTCTCAAAACGCGGATACATCGCAATGGTCGCGAGCGTAAAGAGGGGCATCGCGGAGCCGATTGCGCCCCACTTGTGCGTATTTGTGCCGAAGATGTAAACCGGAACCATGGCAAGTATGAAAGCGGCATTAAAAAAGCTGCTACTTGCTTCCACCGGCCCCACCGCCCGACCGTCGCGGCACAGGAGAGACCTCCAAGCGAGAATAGCCACCGTCGGCGCGGTAGCTATCAAGCAAACAAATGGCGTTTGCGAAAGCCCAAGCGCTTCGCGGCGCAGGATGCAGTAGACCGACAGCAAGAAAATTGCCGCGACGATTAGCGCCCCCAATCGCCGAAGACCAACCTCCCTATGAGAAATACAGAAACTACTGCCTAAGGTCACCGCAAAAACGAGGCACCAACACAGCCCCTCTCTGAGGTTCATTTTGAAAGGATACAGCCTGATCAGAAAATCAAGCCGGTCCCCCGCGAGAAGCTTGCTATCTCGATAATCCTCGTAGAGACGGTAGAAGAACTTTGCAACCGAGCCGTCGACCATCCAGACAAAAGCGGCTAAGAACAGCACGGCGGTCAATGCAGAAAAGGGCGCGTCCGCCCATTTCAGCCGCCGGCTGAAACAAAGCGCAAGTCCCAGCACCAACCCCAGAAGCGCCGCCGAGGGCGGCTTCGCCATGAAACATAGGAACCCGCCGAGCCCTATCATCGCCCAACCCAGTTTGCGGGTGCGACTCGTTGCGGACTGGGCCCAAAAAAAGCCCGAGATGACGATAAGTAGCGATTGAAGATTGAGCGTATTGTAATTCGGCGTAGGCATCCAATAGCCAAAGGTAAGCAGACTGAACAATGCAAACCCCAGCAGATAAAATTTCTCAGGCGCAAAAAAACTCAACGGCGACGCCTGTACCGTCAAAGACGCATGTATCGAGCAGAAAAACAGGATGAACGTGAGGGCGAGGCCCATCGTTCGAAATAAAACGAGGTCCCCATCGGCCAACCGCCACAAAGGGTGATAGATAAAACCAAACTGTGTGACCGACGTCTCGTATATCCACGGCGCCGAAATCCAGTTGAGATAGAAGCCCTCGTCGGTTAGGTCAAGCCCGTAAGAAATTAACTTCGCGACATTGAGAAACAGGATAAAGCATGCGAGAAAGGGGATAAAAAGGAAATAATCCCTCGTGAACGGACGAATTTTTTCGATAGGAAGGGACACGCTTTAAGCTTAGCATGGATCGCCTTTCCGGCAAGCGACGAACAGATGGGCCTGCCACAGGTTTCGCCCAGCACTCGGATGACTCAATTTAATTTCAGGCGGGTTTCATGCAAGACGAAGCGTATCTGATCAATTTCAGTTTCGAAGATGACCATTGGTGGTTCGTCGGGCGCCGCCGCATCGTACTCGACCGTATCAAGCTCATTTTCCCGACTGGCGTGTCATCTAAATCAGCACTCGACTTCGGATGTGGAACCGGAAAAATGCTGCAGTGTATGCGCAGTTTTGAACGGGTCGCCGGCATAGACGCTTCTGATACCAGTCTCGACTATTGCCGCAGACGCGGCCTCACGAATGTGATGAAAGATGAGGTTTTTTTTCGCGAGAACCCCGCAGCACGCTTCGACTTGGTCACCATGCTGGACGTCCTCGAGCATGTCCCTGACGAGCAGTCAGTACTGCAAAAAATTCATGGGCTTTTAGATGAGGACGGTGCTTTGCTAATCACTGTCCCGGCGTATGATTTTCTTTGGGGCGATGAAGACATCCTTTCAAATCATGTACGGCGATACAGTCGAAAACGCTTAGAAGAGGTGGTGGATGCCGCCGGCTTCACGGTGACTTTCGCGAGTCACTTTAATTTCTTCCTTCTGCCTGTAATCAGCGCGGTACTGCTCGCCAAGCGCGTTTTCTCTCGGGGAAAGCCTCCCACCTCAAACGTCAAGCCAGTGCCAAGACTTTTCAACCAGTGTTTGACGATGATCCTGACGTTCGAGTCCTGGTTGCTCAGGCGGATTAAGTTGCCGATGGGCGCATCCCTCATTTTGTATGCAAAAAAGAAAGCCGCATTACACCAGTGAAATCGCTCCTCTATCAGAACATCTGGCTTTATCGGGCTCTGATGCAATGTCTTTATCTGGGCAGGGCGTCGAACCGCTACACCCGAATCACGGCACTTCTCCCACCTGACGTGCATTCGGTCATTGAATTATGTTTTGGGGACACGGCGGTTGCCCAGTTCTGCCGGGACCGCGAGATCCAATGGACGGGCTATGACCTAAGCGAGAATTTTGTCGGACGGGCGCAAGCCCTTGGTTACGATGCCCACGTGGCAGATATTCTTAAATTGGAATGTCTGCCGAAATGCGATGTTGTCATCATGCTTGGGTCGCTCTATCACTTCCCGGAATCACTCGACTTGATTTTCAATAAGGCTCTTGACTCATCGCCCCGATTGATTTTGTCTGAGGCTATTTCCAATCTCGCGTCAAAAAACGGATTGATCGGAAGCCTGGCTCGGGTGATGACGGATGCCGGGAACGGCCCTGAATCATTCCGGTTTAGCCGGGAGTCGCTGATGGCAATCTTGAATGAACAGGCGAAACGTCTCGGATGCGAGATTCAATTCTCAAGCAACGGTGATCGAGAAATGATTGTGGTACTGCTACGTGCCTAGGTTCAGCATTGTTATTCCTGTTTATCGCTCTGAGGAATCGCTACCCGTCTTGCTTCAGAGGATAAACGCCGCGCTAACGGACTCGGAACACGAAGTCATTCTGGTAGATGACTGTAGCCCCGACCGATCATGGGAAGTAATCAAGGATTTGAACCGTCGCCATCACGGGGTGATGGGCTTGTCGCTAAGAATGAATGTCGGTCAGGACAGCGCCCTGATGGCTGGCCTGAGGGCCAGCACCGGAGATTTTGTGGTACTCATGGACGACGACCTCCAGCATGCACCAGAGGATATCCCCCGGCTCATCGCAAGCATTGGTGATGGCGATATTTGCTATGCGAGCTATGCCCAAAAAGAACAGGCCGCCTGGAAAAATTTGGGTAGCTGGCTTAACGGGAAAATGGCTGAGTGGTTTTTAGGTAAGCCGCGCGGGCTCTACCTATCCCCGTTCAAGATAATGTGTCGCGGACTTGTGGACGAAGTCTGCCGATATGAAGGTGCCTATCCGTATGTGGACGGTCTAATCCTGCGTGCCACATCGAGAATCAAGCAGATTGAGGTTCGACATCACGAGCGGTTCTTCGGCCGTGGAAACTATGGGCTGGTCAAATCGCTGCGCGTGGCGGTCCGCCATATGACGGGATTCTCGGTCCATCCACTGCGTCTGGCCGCCATTGTTGGTGCATGGATCTCGGCTTTTGGCTTCGGGCTTCTGTTTTATTACATCGTCAGCTTCTTCTGGCATCAGGATACGCCAGCAGGGTGGACGACGCTCGTAACGCTGGTGCTGTGCTTGAACGGGGCGACGCTGCTCTCATTGGGCTTGGTCGGCGAATACGTCGGTCGGTCGTATCTGACCATCAATCAGAAACCTCAGTATTCGGTTTGGCAAGCCACGGTGCCTATCAGCAGTCTTCCAACAGAGGGCGCGCAGGATAAGCAGGATTGAATCATTACAGGTGGCGATGCGGGTCCTCCCTGAACCGTCGTGTCTCATAAAAAATCACTGTCTCTTTGCGCACAAATAACCCATCACCCGCACCTCAATGCTTTCCCTGAACGGCGCGCACGGCGGTGAATTAGGGCCTTCTAACGCGCTGTGGTCATGACCTGGCGCCAGACGCCCCAGAACCTTCACGGCGCCTTGGCGGGAAATCGCCCGTTCTACTCCACGACCACCCGACGTCCCCCCGCATTTGAGTAGCGCAGAGATTTAGACCTGTCGATGTGTGGCCGACTATGCGGAGAACAACCGGGAATCCCTCAAGATGCGAATTGCTGGCACCACATCAACTCGCTCGACCTTGCCCACGACCGCAATTGATGAAGACGAGGCCATGGACGACCTAATTTAGGTTGCCATTTTTCCTCACGCACGGCGTGCTCGCGTAACGTCAGCATCCCGGGCTGTCACGGCGGTCATTCCGGTCGGTTCGAGGGTTTTAAGTCCGCGGGGCCAGTCGATGACAAAATTACCGGCCGGCTTTGTCTTCGCTTAGCTCTAGTCGCTGCGCAAATATCCCCACGGCGCGCATTAGCCAAGAAAAATCCAGCATATATGGTCTGCGACGAGTGAGCCCGCAGGCCTGATCTGCATCAATTCCCGCCCTACCCAGCGGCCGGACTGATGCGCCCGCCCGTGGCACATGATTTGCGAAGCGCCGGCACCCTCTTCCCCCCTGGAGCACGCCGTGGCCCGCAAACGCATCATCCTCAACGCTTTCCACATGAACTGCGTGGTTCATCACTCGGCGGGGCTGTGGCCGCATCCGCAGGACAAATCCAGCCAGTACACCGACCTCAACACCTGGGTGGAGCTCGCGCAGTTGCTGGAAGAGGGGCGCTTTGATGCCTTGTTCCTGGCGGACGTCGTTGGCTTCTACGACATCTTTCGCGGCAGCCGCGACGCGGCCATCGCCGCCGGCGCGCAGGTGCCGGTAAACGACCCGGCACTGCTGCTGCCGGCGATGGCGTATGCCACGAAGCATCTGGGCTTCGGGTTCACCAGCTCGACGGTGCAGGAACACCCTTATCTCTTTGCGCGGAAGCTCGCGACGCTGGACCACCTCACCAAAGGGCGGGTGGCCTGGAACATCGTCACGTCTTACCTGGAAAGCGGTTTCCGTAACCTGGGCTACGCCGCGATGCCGGAGCACGACGAGCGCTACGCGCAGGCGGACGAATATCTGGAAGTCGTCTACAAGCTGCTGGAAGGCAGCTGGGAAGAAGGCGCGGTGCTCAAAGACCGCAAGACCGGGCAATACGCGGACCCGACGAAAGTTCACAATATTGACCACCGCGGCCAGTACTACACGGTGCCCGGCGCGCACTTGTCCGAACCCTCACCCCAGCGCACGCCGGTGCTGTATCAGGCAGGCGCCTCGCCGCGCGGGCAGGGCTTCGCGGCCCGCCACGCGGAGTGCGTGTTTCTGCTGGGCCCGAGTCCGACGGTCATCGGGCAATTCGCCCGCGACGTGCGCGCCAGGGCCGAGGCACAGGGGCGCGACGGCTCGCAGCTCAAGATCATCACGCTGCTCAAAGTGATTACCGGCCCGACCGAAGCCGCCGCGCGCCGCAAGTACGCGGAGTATTCGGAATACATCAGCTACGAAGGCGCGCTGGCCCTGCTGAGCGGCTGGACCGGCATCGATTTCTCGCAGTTCAAGCCGGAGCAAAAGCTGAACTACATCGAGACCAACGCGATCCGCAGCATGGTGCACGGCTTTACCCAGGCCGATCCTTCGCGCGAATGGACGATGCGCGATCTGGCGACCTACGTCGGCATCGGCGGCGCCGGCCCGGTGCTGGTCGGCAGCTATCAGCAAATTGCGGATCAACTGGAGACCTGGCTGGGCGCGGGCATCGACGGCTTCAATCTGGCCTACAGCATTTCGCCAGGGTCGTTCGAGGATTTCATCGTTGGCGTGGTGCCCCTGCTGCAACAGCGCGGGCTGATGCAGACCGACTACGCGCCCGGCACCTTGCGCGAAAAACTCTACGGCGCCGGCAACCGTCTGCTACCGGCCTCGCATCCTGCCGCTGCCTACCGCCGCGCGCTGCCGCTGGCCCGCGCCGCGGCCGCCCGCTAAGCCCAATCACCCGGAGCGCCGCACATGAGTACACCCCGCCCCACGCTGGTGACCAGCCACCACACCGCCCCCGTCACGCCAGACTCACCGGCCTTCCGCCAGCTGGTAGCCGACATTGCCGCCCTGCCCGCGGACAGCGGTCGCGCCACGCGCGGTCCGCACGACGCCATCGATCTGGTGCGTGCGGCACGCTTCGGCGCCTTTCGCGTGCCGCGCAGCGAGGGCGGCGGCGGGGCCAGCCTGCGGCAGTTCTATGCGGCGCTGATCGATCTCGCCGCGGTCAACCCCGACGTGCCGCACATCCTGCGCGCCCACTTCTGGTTTGTGGAAGAACGCCTGCGCA
>JAURHQ010000077.1 GCA_030833185.1 Gammaproteobacteria bacterium
TAAGGTTGCCTCCTTCGTGCTCCCTTGCGACACCTGCCGAGAGGAACCGTACAGCGACCTCAGGTAGTCGGCAAGATCGGTTTCGAGGAAGCACCAGAGCTTGCCGGGCTTGGCGCCCGGCAGGACGCCGGCCTTCGCCAGGCGCCTCACGGTCTGCGGGTGCATCTTCAGGAATCTGGCGGCTTCATTGAGGTCCAGGGTGTTCATTGGGTGGGGAGCGGTTCCTTGGTCTATCTGGTTTGTCGGTGGGGATTACCGCCCGAGGTAGGCGGCAGTGATTTGTTCGCGCTCGTGGCCGAGTTCACGGGAGATGACGAGGCGGGCGGCGGTGTCGAGTGCCTTTTGCGCCGGGGTGAGTTCGGCGGCGACAGGCCCACCGGCGGCCGGGCACGGTAGCCCGGCCAGTTCCTGGTAGCGCTGCTGGACGTAGGCATGGCGCAGGCCGTGCAGCTTCGAGAGTCCGGCGCGGCTGGTGTGGCCTTCGTAGATGCGGAGCTGCTGGACGTAGTTGCGGTTAGCCGGGATGAGCGACCCTCGGCCTGCCAGCTGGTGTGCCCGGTTCAGGACCTCGCGTTGGGCGTCTGTGCGAATGGGGATGTCCCGCGCCTTCCCGCCCTTGGTCCAGGTGTCTTTTAGCTGGAGGTGGTCGCCCCGGTCAGCGTAGCTGGGGACGAACTTGATGGCCTCCTCCCGCCTCAGCCCGAAGGCCTGCTGGAGTTCGAGGCTCATCCGGACGTGCGCGTCCTTGATGCCGGCCAGGGCCTCAGCCGAGACCGACCGCGCCTTGCTCACGTTGCTGACGAACTGGCGGTCCGGTATGCCGTAGTGGTCGTTGGTCCGGGCAATCACGTTCTGCCGGTTCACCTTCTCTGCCCACCACCTGAGTGCCGTCATGCGGTTCTTGAGGGTGGCCACGGCGAGGTTGGCTTCCTGCCAGTGCTTGATGAGGGCCTCCACGTGTTTGGGTTTGAGCGACTGCGCGCTCATCTGTCGGAAGCCGAGTTCGTGGAGTTGGTTGGCCATCAGGTCCAGCATCCACTGCCGCTGCGCCTGGGTGGCATAGCTGCCGTCCCGGTTGTTCCGGCAAAGGGTTTTGAGTTGGTAGTTGAGGTCTCTCATGTGCGCTTCGTTTCTGGTAAGTGTTGATGACCACCCATGGGCCTAAGCCACATGAGCACGCTTGCGCGTGAACGGTCGGGGACACGACCCCCAGGACCTCAAAGTGCCGGTTTCCGGCGACGTGCGACGTCTTCGTGGAAGACTTACGCAAGCCAGACCAACTGCCCCTTGCGGGCATGCTTAAGCTCGGTGTTTGCACACCGAAGGAGTGACGACGGGAGAGGACCCGTGTGTGGACACGCGCGTGTTGGACAAGCCAAAGACCCGAGCAACGGGCTCATCCGCTACGCGCTAACCGGTGTTGGGTAACCGGTGAAAGACAAAGAACGGATAGCGCGTTCAAGACCATGACGGCCCTGGACGGAGGCTTGAGAACACAAGTGGGCGAACTCGCCCCAGGGACTTACAAATGCAATCACAGTCTTTCGACTGCCTCACCCGGTGAGATTGCTATGGGTGCCTTTTGCCACGATAAGCGTCGTGGCCACGCGTTGTTCGTTGGGGGCGATTCTAGGGAAGGCCCGAACTTGAGGAAGCCGGAATCAGCACCGGTGTGCGGTCTGATTCTCCCTCGCTTGCTGAATTGCGTTGGCGCAGCACCGGGCGTCGTCCTCAGGGCGTCCTTGCGTCAAACGCTGGAAAACCTCGGAGTCGACTGGCGCAGTCGTCCTCGTCCCTACTGTGGAGGGTAGGGACGAGGACGGGCGTTGCGGCAGATGATTCCGCCGCCGGGGGGTTCTCCCTCACTAATACCAACGCGTCAGCTTTGCGTCGTGTCATGAGGGAGTGGCGGCAAAATCCCGCCCCACTCCCCGCCAGCTTGCTAGGCAGGATTGGCTCTAGAGCAAACTGCTACTGAAAGTGGGGGGGACGTCGCCATCTACGTGATCTAGTTGCCAACGCCAAACGCACGAATGATTGGAGCGCCGCTAAGGCGTTCAACGCGCGATTGGGGCCAACTGCAAAGCCGCTCTTTCCCAACGGCAGCTTCAAGGAATTCTCGACCTACAACATTGGCCTCGAAAAAACCCGCATGGATGCCGCGGGTTGGATGAAAGCTGGACCCATACGACCGCCCTATCACCTGGTTCCCGAGAATTATTTGGCCGGCGCGCGGAGCTCTGGGCAAATGTGGGCGGATTTGCACCAAGAACTCATAGCAGCAAAGGTGGCCTAGCGGCCTGAAATATCGCCCCCGTCGGCACGATCGCTGCCCCCTAATGGTATAAATAGAGACGGGCAATGTGCTCTATCTGCCCACGTTTACTTGTTGCGATCCCTTACACCAGCTTCGCCCTTAAGCTGCCGCCGCGCTAACCTGCCTGGGCGTCTGGTTCAAACGTAACAACTGCCCGGGCGTCTCATTGGTACACACGCCGTCTTCGAAGGTCACCGTGCCGTTGACCATGATCCAGCGATAGCCTTCGGCTTTTTGAATCCGCCGCCATTGGTTGGCTGGCATGTCAAAAGCCACTTCGTAATCGACCTCCGGCACGCGTTTGAGCTTCGCGAGATCGTAGACGACGATGTCGGCCGGCGCACCGACACGTAAAAATCCGCGATCCGTGAAGCCCGCAGCCTGGGCCGGCAGATAGCTCAGGTGATAGTGCGCGTCTTCCAGCGTGAGTTGTCCGGTATCGCGTACAAGCCAAGTCAGCAAATCGGTAGTGAACGAACCGCCAGTGAAAAACTTGGTATGTGCACCGCCGTCGGAGATCCCAAGGATGACGTGTCGATCCCGCACCAGCGCGCCGGTCTTGACCGGATCGGTACTGCACACATCTTGGGTCCGATACAGGACCTTCAACTCACCAGCGACACCGATATCAAGCATCGCATCGACCGGATGCTTACCTTCTGCGGCGGCAATCTCACCGATCGTGCGGCCGTGGTACTTGGTGAGCTCGGGGTGCTCGGGGGTCTGCTGGACTTTAATGCCGGCAATCGGGCCACCGATCCCGAGCGTGATGAGATCTTCGTCTTCGGCGATCATGCGCAGACGGATTTCAGGGTCGGCAAGTTTGGTCAGGCGCTCGGCGGTGGTGCCCTGGGTCGCATAGTTCCAGGCCGGACTACTGTCGTACAGATTCCAATCTTCTAACGTGAATTGGAACGGTGCGCGCACCGTCAGCCCCTGGCCGAATATCCGTAAGCCGCGCGCATTGCACTCTGCAAGCCACGCCAACTGCTCGAAGTGGGCCGTGGGGTACTCATCCAACGCGACCACCACGTTATAGAGGATCGGGCATTGCGCGGTGGCGGCGAGTTTTTCGATGAAACGTTTGTCTTTTTCCGATCCATTCTTGAGCGGATTGCCGTCGGTCGCATTGATAATCTCGATGAACCCCTCGCCGCGATCGGCGAGCACGCTCGCGAGCGCGAGCAGATCGTCATCGGGCATCACATCGGTCGGCATCGGCGTGCCGTCGAAATCCGCTTGGACAGAGTGTGCCCCTAAGCGCTGCACACCGAAGCCCATCATGCCGGCGTCCATCGCTTCGTTGAGCAGGCGTTTTAATTCGGCGAGTTCGGCGGGTGTGGTGCCGCGACCGCTCTTCGCGCCTTCCAATCCCATCACATAGACCAGCAACGGATTCAACGGCACATAGTTCAACACGTTCACGCCTTTCGGAATGCGATCGAGATGATCCATCCACTCCGGTAGCGACTCCCAGTCCCATTGTTTGCCCATACCTTCGACCATGCATTCGTACGGGATTTGCTCGGTACGGGTCATCATCCGCATGAGCCGATCGCGCATCTCAGGCTTGGCCGGCGCGAAGCCGAAACCACAGTTGCCGATCGCGACCGACGTGACTCCATGCCAGCTTGAGATCGAGCAATAAGGATCCCAGTGAAGCTGAGCGTCGTAATGCGTGTGCAAATCAACAAAGCCTGGCGCGACGACTAGACCGGTGGCATCGAGCACCTTGGCCCCGGCGCTCGCGGCGATCTTGCCAATTTTCGCGACGAGGCCATCGTTGACGCCAATATCGCCGCGGAAGCGGGGCAGACCAGTGCCGTCGATGATCGTGCCGTTACGAATCACTATATCGAATTGGATCATCGTCTTTCTCCTGTCGGTTATCGCGCCCAGGCCGGGCTGACTGGTTATCTAAAGTCGTGCGAACATCCGGAGTATTACGTCTAGCATAGTCGAGCCGCGGCGATTTTGCGGGTAGCTCTCCATCCCCCCATCCCCTTACGCGGCCAGTCGCAGGGCTGCGCTATCAAGCTTGTACAGCTCCGCGACATTACAGTGCAGCACGCGGTTCCGCTCTTTCGTGGTCAGGTGGCCAGCTTGCTTGGCAAGAATTTCCTGCGACCACGGCCACGTCGAATCCGAGTGCGGAAAATCATTCGCCCACATCATGCGTTCGATATTCATCGCGTCTTTGAAATTGAACGCCGTCCAGTCGTCCTGGAACGTGAAATAGATGTGCTCGCGAAAATATTCGCTCGGGAGCTTGTCCAGCTCGCGGCCCCGCATCCAGTGCCGGTGACGTTCATAAGCGTGGTCCATGCGATACATGAAATGCGGCACCCAGCCGCCGTCGGCTTCGGCAGAGACGATTTTCAAACGCGGATGCCGCATGAAGATCCCGTCGAACACGAACATGCTCATTAAATCTTGATTGCTGCGCACTACCGACATGAAGGAATTAATCCGCGAGCCACGATGCATTTGTTGAAGGCCTTCGCCCGACGTCAGAATGTGAAAACTCGGCACGAGTTCGAGATCGACCATCGCCGCGAAAAACTCGGTGTAGCTGTCATCGTTATAGTCTTCTGCCGTGCCCGGCCGCCCCGGCAACATCACGCCTTTAAACCCATGGGCTTTGATCGCTTCGAGTTCCTTGACACCACTGGCCGGCGTGCGGACGGCGCATTGGCCGAGCCCAATCAGGCGGTGCGGATACGGCGCGCAGAACCCCGCCAGCCACCGGTTGTAAGCTTCCATGCTCGCCTGTTTCAGCGCGATGTCCGGGATATTGCACAACTCCATCCCGACCGACGGATAGATGATCTCGGCCGCGATCCCGTCGCGAGCCTGATCCAGGATCCGCGCTTCAGGATCCCAACCGCCCCGGTGTAATAACTCGAAGTCGGCACCTTTCGCGGAGAGATCTTCGGCGCGCTTACCCGCCGCTGAGATTAACGACATCGGGATCGGCACCTTGCTGCCTTCAATCTGGTACACATCGCCGCGCTTCGGGTCGTGCACCAGGCGTGGCGCGCGGTCGCGGAATGCCGCGTCGATGTGATCGATGTAACAGTTCGGCGGTTCGCAGACGTGACTATCAGCAGAAATTATCGGCTCGAGCATGGCGGGTTCCTCGGTATTAAAGGTTGATTGCCGATCGACCGCGACCGTTGCGCAGGACCTGACCTGGTAACGGGCCATCGAGATCAACTACGTCCTGATTGTGCTGCCGGAGCAGTTGCCCGTTGACGATGACGGCATCGATGCCACGGGCCTCCGAGATAAGCCGATCCGCGCCGCTCGGTAAATCGTAGACCCGACGCAGCGGTTCATCGCCGATCGTCGCTGGATCAAAAATGACGATGTCGGCCGCAAGGCCCACGGCGAGGCGGCCGCGGTCGTGAATGCCGACGACCTCGGCGAGGCGTGAAGTCGTCATCCGCACCGCCTGCTCCAACGTCAGCACTTTTTTCTCGCGGACCCAGCGCTTGAACAGATACGTCGTCAGCGAGGCATCGCAGAGTTGGCTCGCGTGGGCGCCCGCGTCGGATAAGCCAAGGACTGTTGCTGGGCTTTTCAGCAACAATTCAACTTCATCTTCTTCGTGGTTCGCGACTGGCATCCGAAAGCGCGCCTTGAGATCAGTCGCGAGACCGAGATCGAATAACACGTCGACCGGGGTCACGCCGAGCTCCGCAGCAACGTCGAACAATTTGCGCTCGCCGAGTTCGGGGCGACCGGGGACCTCGGTAATCACCGTGCCGCGAAAACCGCTGCGAAATAGCGCGGGGGCTTTTTGATCCAGGCGTTCCCATAGTTTCGCGCGGAATTCAGGATCGGCGTATAGGCGCTTCTTGCCTTCGTGATCGGCTTCCGAGACCGGTTTGAACATCCGCATCGATTCGAAAATGAACGGCGCGGCAAGTTGGAATTCGAAATTCAACGGTCGTGGGGTGACCTGCGGAAAAACTTGGAAGCCGTCGCGTTGTAGTTGTTCCGAGCGCGTCAATTGTTCAATCGCACTTTCATTCGTCAGCGCGGCGCCGGCGAGCAACGCGGTCCAGGTCACCGGGCAGCCCGAGACAGTGTTGAGCTCGGCGAAACGTTCAAGCGTGAGCTCCGGTCCGATGGTCGCTTGAATCACGCCGCCACATCCGGCCTCGCGCACGGCTGCTGCCAGCATCAGCATTTCATCAAAATGCGCGGCGCGACTCGGGACGGGCTTGCCTTGGTAACCGACGTGAGTCACTGCCTTTGATGTCGCAAACCCCAGCGCGCCGGCCTGCATCGCCTCGACTACCAGGCGTTGCATCGCAGAGACTTCTTCGGGTGTTGCTTCGCGCTCTGTCGCATCCTCTCCGAGGACGTAGGTGCGCAGCGCGGTGTGGCCAATGAACGCGCCAACGTTGATCCCGATCCCACGCGCCTGCAGCGCATCAAGGTACTGCGGAAACGTTTCGAACGGCCAGTCCTCGCCCAGGCCCGCTTGCAGGGCGGCGACCGTCATCCCTTCGACGTTCTCCAAGGTGCGAATAATGATCTCGCGATGCGCGGGACGGGTAGGCGCGACCGAGAAGCCACAATTACCGATCACTGCCGTCGTCACGCCATGCCACGGTGAAATCGTCAGCATACGGTCCCAAATCACCTGCGCATCGTAGTGGGTATGGATGTCGATGAAGCCTGGGGCGACGACATGCCCAGCCGCGTCGATCGTCTGACGCGCGTCGCCTTGTGCCACGCCGACTGCCACGAGCAGTCCATCACGGATCCCGATATCCCCTTGGAATCCGGGTTTCCCGCTGCCGTCGATGATCAACCCGTTGACGATTTTTAAGTCGAAGGTGTACCCACTGCTCACCGCTACACTCCTAGTTGGATGGCGCATGGCAACGCCATGCGCGGGAAGACTCCGGGTTCAGGCCGCGCGCTTATCTTTTTTCTGCACTTGCGTGCGCCCATGGCGCAACAGTTGTCCGCTATGGCGATGAGTCTGTTCATCGTTCTCCAAGGTGACTTCGCCGTTGACCAGAATGTAGCGATAACCTTTCGCGCGTTGAATCCGCCGCCATTCGTTGCCCGGTAAATCATGGACAATTTCCGCCGGCAAAATCTCCAGTCGCTCAAAATCGTAGACGACGAGATCAGCCGGGGCGCCGCATTTGATGACACCACGATCGGCGAAGCCAGCGAGCTGCGCGGGCAACGCCGACAGTCGCCAATGCGCCTCTTCGAGACTCAGCATGTCGTGCTCGCGCACGATCTTGGTTAAGGTCTCGGTCGGGTAGCGACCGGCCGTCAGGAATTTTGTATGCGCGCCGCCGTCCGACACGCCGAGCACGATATAGGGGTTGTCGATGATTTCTTTAAGGTGCTCCAAACTCTGATTGGAGGGCATCGAGAAAAATTCGGTCTTCAACCCATCAGCAACGACGATATCGAGCAGCGCGTCCGCCGGATGCTTACCGGTTTTCTCGGCGACGAGCCCAATCGTGTGATCGAGCCACTGCTGGGTCTCTGGGGTAGCCGGTCCGGTGACCACGATATTCTGGAACGGGCCGAGCACGAGCCACGGCAGTTTGCCGCGCAATGCCGGGCGTCGCGCCGGATCGGCCATCTTCGCCAACTTTTCCGCCGCGGTGCCGACCGTTATTTCGCGCCAGGCGTGAACTTCATCGAAGAGGTTCCAGTTCTCGAACGTGAAGCCATACCCGGCGTCCGTCGTTAGACCTTGACCGTACACCGGCACACCGCGCTCGCGACAGCTTTCGAGCCAGGCCAGCACGCGCCGATGCACATGCGGGCGATCGTCATAGGCCTGGACGGCGTTGAATAGTAGTGGTCGACCGCTGGCGGTGGCCAAGGCTTCCATGTGGGCATAATCGGCATCGACGTCGCCGGAAGCCATCGTCATCTGGATATGGCCGCGATTGAGTTGGCCCAGCACCCGCGCAAACAGGAGCGCGGTTTCGTCATGCATGACATCGCTCGGCATGGCCGTGCCGTCATAGTCCAACTGCACACCGGCCGGACCGCTCGGCGGCAACCGTTGCGCGGACCAGCCGCAGCCACCGGCCGCCAGGGACGCCTCAAGGACCCGACACATCTCGGCATGTTCGGCGTCGGTTGGTCGCCGTCCCGCCTTTGCATCCGCCAAGCCCAGCACGGAAATCAGCAGCGGGCTGAGCGGCACATAGGGCAGGATATTCATTGCCTTCGGCGTGCGTTCAACGCTGTCTAAATACTCGGGGAAACTCTCCCAATCCCACGGCATACCCGCCCGCATTGATGCCAACGGGATCGCCTCGACTCGCGTCATGCTGAGCATCGCGCGTTCGCGCGCCTGCGGGGCGACCGGTGCGAAGCCGAAGCCACAGTTGCCGATCACGACCGAGGTGATGCCGTGCCAGCACGAGATCGAACAGTAGGGATCCCAGAACAACTGGGCATCGTAATGGGTGTGGAGATCGACGAATCCGGGCGCGACGATCATGCCCTGTGCGTCGAGTACCTGGCGGGCGCGATGGCTCGCGATACTTCCGATTTCTGCAATCCGTCCGCCGGCGATGCCAATATCAGCGCGGTAACGCGGGAAGCGCGCCCCGTCCACGACCATCCCGCCTTTAATCACTTTGTCGAACTCGGCCATGATGCCCCCGAGATATTGATCGATATACTGATTGGTAGATTTTATGACTGTTGGGTATTATCAGCGCCATCATCCGCAAGATGCAAGCGGCACGGACGTGCACAACCCGGCGTTGACCTCAGTGTTCATGGGGTCGGCCAACGGCAGCACAGTCCTGTCCCGCGATATGCCTGAGTTCGTCGACCGTGTATTAGATGTGGCGAATTGCATATCGATGAAATGGTGACGCGGCGCTCGACGCGATGGGTCGCCGTTACAATCGCCGTCCTGCCGGTGCCTAAGCAAAGAGGAATCCCGTGAAAAATCGCATGTGTGACATGTTTGGGATCGACATCCCGGTGTTCGCGTTCTCGCATTGCCGCGATGTCGTAGTTGAAGTGTCTAAAGCCGGTGGCCTCGGCGTACTGGGGATGGCGAGAATGGGTCCTGAGCGCCTGCGCGAGGAGCTGAAATGGATCGACCAACACATCGAAGGTCGGCCGTACGGGATCGATGTGCTGATGCCGAGCACTTATTCTGACGCTGGCGATCTCAAGTACGACATCGATCGCTTGATGCCGCCGGAGCATGTCGCTTTCGTCCGCAAACTCATCGACGACGCCGGGATCCCGCAGCTGCCGCAAGGCGAAAAGGATGCGATCGTCCGCAAACTGCTCGGGGAACTGTCGTTCACCCCCGCTGAAAGCATGCAGATGATTGATGTTGCGCTGGAACATCCGATCAAGCTCATCGTTAATGCACTCGGCTCGCCGCCCCCGGAACTCGTCGAGAAAGCACATTCGCGTGGGATCCGCGTCGCGGCGCTCGCCGGCAAACCGAAGCATGCGCTACAGCACAAGGCGCGCGGCTGCGATTTCGTGATCGCAGTAGGTACCGAAGCGGGTGGTCATACTGGCAATGTCACCTCGATGGTGCTGTGGCCGCGGATTGTCGATGCCGCCGCCCCGCTGCCGGTGCTCGGCGCCGGAGGGGTTGGCCGGGGTCGTCAACTTGCCGCCGCGCTCGCCCTCGGGTGTGAAGGCGCGTGGTGCGGATCAATTTGGCTGAAGACCGCGCAAAGTGAAGTTATCCCTGAGATTAAAGAGAAGTTTTTCGCCGCCGAAGCAGAGGACGCGGTGCTCACTCGCTCGGTGACCGGCAAGCCGTGCCGCACCTTGCGTTCTGCCTTTACCGACGCCTATGAGCAACCAGGGGCACCGGTCCCGTTAGCGGCACCGCTGCAAAATATTCTGTGGTGGGCCGAAGGCCGCACTCGCGTGGAACGCGTGCGGGCACGTGACTTTCTCACCTACCCCGTCGGCCAACTCGTCGGCGATATGACTGCCGCGGCCAGCGTAAAGGACGTGATATACGACATGCTGACTGAGCTGCTGGAAACGCAGGAACGGCTCCGGCAGATGCTCGATTGAATACAGAACAGATCCACCGCTGAGACCCGTTAGCTGGAGCGAACGCCCACGACACGGAGCGCTATATCGGCGAAGTAATCGGCAATCTGATTGACATCGAGCACGCCTTCGGGGCGATACCAACGTGGAATCCATTGCAGGATACCGGTCAAGGCAAACGCGCTAAGCGTGGGATTCCCGACATTAAATACACCGGCCTTCACGCCGTCTTCAATTAGCTCGGCAAGCCGACCATTAAGGGTCTTTTGCAGATTCCGTGACTCTTCCTGCATCTCAGGGGTGAAATGATTCTGTTCCTGCCAGAAGATCACGACGATCTTCCGCATCTCGACGTTCTTGCGGACCCAAGCTTTCACAAATCGACTTAAGCGTTCTTCTGGTGACAGCGCTTCCGAGTACGCCTCGTCGAGTAATTTGATCACGCTTTCGATTTCGTGCCCGATCAGTGCCGCGAGAATTTCGTGTTTGCTCTTAAAGAACTGGTAGACGAACGGTTTCGTGACAGACAGTTGCTCGGCGATAGCATCAATAGTGGTGCCGACGAACCCTCGTTCGTAAAACAAATGACTGGCGACCTCGATGATCCGCCCACGTTTGAAATTATTAACTTCTTCTCGCATTACATTCCCAAGCATAAAGATGCGTAGACCCCGCGCGTTCTCGCCCAACCAAAGATATGTTCCATTTATCGTAAAGCACCGTACCCGCGGCCGGTCGGACTTAGGAAGAATCTACTGCGGCGGTGAGACAGGTGTTGGGATAATCGCGGCGTCGCCGCCTTTGGTCTCCGCTCAGGGACGGCGACCGCTGCGAGATGAACCCAGCAGCTCAGTCAACTCGAGGCGCGCAATCTTACGATATAAAGTGCTGCGCGGAATGCCGAGTGCTTTTGCGGCCTGACGTGCATTGCCGCTATGCGCGATCAGCGCGGCGCGCAGGGTCCGACGTTCCATCTCGCGCAAGGACAAATCGCGCGCGTCGTGCGGCGCCTCGGCCGTGCCCTGCGCGCCGTTGAGCACGTGGGCGGGAAGATCTGTCATCTGGATGACATTGTCGGCAGCCACGAGCGCCGCGCGTTGGAGAATTGACTGGAGTTCCCGCACATTTCCCGGAAATGCATACGCTTGCAGGGCAGCGAGCGCCGCAGCGGTGATTTCACGTGCGGGTTCGAGCCTCGCCAGGACATGAGCTGCCAGCAATGGAATATCCGCGTTGCGCGCCCGCAGCGGCGGCAACTGCAGCAAGATGCTACTCAATCGATAATACAAGTCCTGTCGCAGCATCTGTGACTGCAGCAGGGCCTCATCAATCCGACGGTTGCAAGCGGCGATGACACGCACATCGATCTTCACCGGCGTGTTACTGCCCACCGGAATCACTTCTCCCTCTTGCAAAACACGGAGCAGCGCCACCTGAAACGCTGGCGAGGATTCTGTAATCTCATCGAGGAAGAGCGTCCCGCCATCGGCTTGAACAAACTTACCCACGCGGCCAGCGCGCGTAGCGCCAGTAAACGCGCCCGGGACGTGACCGAACAATTCGGCGGCCACGAGATCGGGCGAGATCGCGCCACAGTTAATGGCAACGAACGGCCCCGTCGCGCGTCTGCTCGCCTGATGGATACCCCGCGCCACGAGCTCTTTGCCGGTGCCCGTTTCGCCGGCAATGAAAACAGGCACATTAGTCGCCGCGGCTTTACTAGCGTAATCCAATAGCTGCCGAAGCCCCGGATCTCGACCGATGACATCGCAGAAAGACGTGTTAATGGGCGTAAGGCGGCGCGAGTTGGGTAAAGCGTTCTTGCGAATGAATTGGGCGAGAATGCGCCCGGGACCAGTCCCCGGCTGGACGCGACTCAAAAGCACAAGTCGCTCGCCGTCGGCGAGCGGGATCGGAACTGGCTGCATCGACTTCTGGTGTCGCGCATGGCACAGGATATCTTCGTCCAGATGCCGTAATTCCGGTATCGACGTCACCAGTTCGCCCAGTCCCAGCGACTGCGCGCCGCCGATCCAGCGGGTGCATGCGGGCAGCGCGGCGCGGATTATCCCATGCTCATCGAGGAGGAGGGCTGCCGCGTCGGGGTCGCGAGATTGACGCTGCAGACTCTCCAGCAGGCAGACGTAGTCGCGTTGCGCGTGCTCGCGTAAGTGACATTCGACGTTACTGACGGCCGCCTTGGCCAATAAGTGTAGCTGTCCGTTGAGCGGCTTTTTCCACAGGACGAGATCGAGAGAGCCGAGCACTGTCCCGCTGAATGGTTGGATAACGGGGGCCGCGATATCGGCCCACTCGAAAAATGCTTCGCAATAATGTTCATACAAATCGACGCGGGAAAGGTGACCTGTAAACAGGGCTTCGGCACAGGCGTTTGTCCCAATGAAGCGCTCTGCGACAACTGCGCCCGGGACAAGATTGATGCGATCGGCAAGACGCAACAGCACGCGTGGACCTGCCCGCCTGATGATCGTCCCGTTGGCGTCTGCCAACAGCAGCAGGACGCGTGTCTCATCCATAGTACTGGCGAATGTTTGAAAAAAGTGTTCTGCGGCGGCCAGCAGTTCGGCCCGCAGGTAATCGCCCGTTGGTGGTGGACTGAGGTGCGCGAGCGGCAGCCAATGCAAGGCCGGATCGACGCCGCAGGCGCGAGCCCGACGCCATGACTGCGCCAATGCCGGTGACAGACCGCTCAGCGCGCGCTCGTCGCCGTCGCGCACGAACGCCGCCCACGCGTTGTAGCGTATGGCGCGCCTGCTTGTCTCAAATCTAGACATGTCTCATGTCACGGTGTCCCAATCATGGAATGGCGAGCAACAATGCCACTCCGAATCCTGCAAATCATGCAACTAACACGCATTGCGCGCAATGGCTTGGTTCTTGCTGCGTTCCCCGAGGTGTTGCCATGGGTCGCCCGGATTCCTGCCGGCGTTCTGACACCCACTCATTCAATATTCACCAGATGGGGAGAGATTATGAAACGCTTCGACATCCTAATTAAGAACGGCACGATCATAGAAGGCACCGGGTTGCCTCGCTTTCAGGGCGACATCGGGATCAAGAACGGGCATATCACGAAAATCGGCAAGATCGATCCGAGCCACGCGCAGCGGGTGCTGGACGCGCAAGGCTTGATCGTCGCCCCCGGGTTCGTGGATCTGCATACGCATTACGATGCGCAGGTTCATTGGGACCCCTATTGCTCAATCTCCTCTTGGCACGGCGTGACCTCGGTCGCGATCGGCAACTGCGGGTTCGGGTTCGCGCCGGCCAAGCCCGAAATGCGTGAGCGTCTGTTTCGCATGATGACCCGCACCGAGCAGGTCCCCTACGAATGTATGATCGCTGGTATTGGACTCGACTGGGACTGGGAAACGCTACCGGAATGGATGGATCACCTCGATAGAATTCCGAAGGGTGTCAATGTCCTGAATTATGTGCCCTTGAATCCGTTGTTGGTGTACGTCATGGGCCTCGAGCGTGCCAAAGCGGGTGCCACGGCAACGCCGGCCGAGATACGTGAACTCAAGCGCCTGGTGAACGAAGCTATGGATGCCGGCATGATGGGGCTCGGCGTGCAACGTCTCGGCGTCCACTCGCTGCAGGCAGACTTCGACGGCACACCGATGCCAACCGATGTGATGCCGGATGAGACCTTGCTCGAAATCGCGAGTGTGCTTGCTGAACGCGGCGAAGGCTTTATCGAAATCATCAATGCGCAGCACGGCAATCCGTTGACCAACGGCGATCCGCGTGACCAGCAATTCGTCGAGAAGTTGGCCGCCGTCGCCAAGCGACCCATTCTCTACAACGTGGTCACGGCGCTCGACGATCACCCCACCTCCCATCTGGATCAGATCAAATGGCTGCATGACTGCAATGCGCGCGGCTTGCGCATCTTCGGCCAGGGCTTGACCGTGCGTTCACCCTTCCAGTTCACGTTGGAGGATTGGAATCTCTACGACAGCAGTCCCGCGTGGAACTATGCGACACAGGGCACGACGGCCGAGCGCTTGGTGAAGCTTGCTGATCCCGAGGTGCGCAAACGCATGATTGCCGAAGACGAGTCGCTGATTACGCTCGGCGTTGGTGGCCCGATTGCAGGCGTTAAAGTCCAGGTCACGCCAGACCACCCCGAACTTGCGAAATATCACGGGCGGACGATCGGCGAAATAGCCGCTGCGGAAGGCAAGCATCCGGTGGAGGCCATGCTCGATATCGGGGTTGCCGGCGAATTAAAAGTACTCTATCGAACACAGGACATCGCGAGCAGCGATCCGGTGAAGATGGGTGAGCTGTGCCGTGACCAGCACGTGATCCCGGGCATTTCCGATGGCGGTGCGCACACGAAGTTTTTCACGGGCGGCTCCTACACGACCGATCTCATCACATGGCTGGTCCGGGATACCGGACAGATGACGCTGGAGGACGCACATTTCCACCTAAGCTACCTGCCAGCACAGGCGGCGGGTTTCGTCGACCGCGGCTTCCTGCGTGAAGGCGCGCCGGCGGATATCATCGTCTATGATCTTGCGAATCTGCGGCGCGTGCCCGAAGTCGACTACGAAATCGCCCATGACTTTCCGGCCGGCGAATGGCGCCGCATTCAGCGGGCCGAGGGCTATCGCTGGATTATGGTTAATGGGGTAGTGACCTTCGAAGACGGGGTCTGCACCGACGCAACCCCTGGACACCTGATTCGACTGAATCAGTGGGACAGGCCAGCGCAGACGGCGGCGGCATAACAAAAACCCTCTTCAGTAGCCTCAACACGGTATACGCCATGGAGGGTCGTATGCCGTGTTCCCCACACGATATCTCGAATTGAAACCACTCCCGCTACACGGGGATCACTAACCGGATTAGGAGAGATTTATGTTTCCGCATATCAGAAAATATAACTTCGATTACAGTCACAGACTTTTCCTCGAAAAACCGCGCAGGGCTTTGGTGCGGCCGGTGTTTTGACCGGTCTGTGGCCACTCATGTGCTAAGCCGGAGCGTCAAAGCCTACCCCGAAGAACTCCTGAGCATCGAAGCGTTTACAAAAGGCCAAATCAAGGTCGGCGACTGGATCACCGCCGAAAACATCGATGTCGTCGTCGACCGCCAACCGTTCCTCGGCAGCTCGCGGCAAGGCTGGAACGGTAACCAGCCTAACTGGAACTCCGAGAAACATAGCGGTGCGCGGGCTCCACGTTTTTGACGATCGGCAAGAAGTTAATTCCGGAGGTTCTTGTAATCGACGCCGATCCAAGGCCAGGCGACCCACCGACTCCAGCTTCTGCGCTTGTCGTAGCTCCAGCTCCAGTCGTTTGCGGTCGCCGATGTCGAGCGCGATACAGACGAACCCGCGCGGTTCGTCGCCGCTGCCCGACTCGCCAAGCACACTCGCTGAAAACAACACGGGAACCAACCCTGGCCCCGGTCTTCGTGATACAGGTCTTTTCCGTCCGCAGGATCGCGCCGTTGGACGCCAGCGCTTCGAGCCCGGCGATATTCACGGGATCGTCGGGATCGATAATCTTGGCGAGCGATGAACCAACGAGTTCGTCCACCGAATAGCCGAGCATTGGCGCCGCGGAATCGTTGACGGCTTCCATGATCCCCTTGCGGTCGAGTACAAGGAGCGCTCCCGGCATCGCGCGATACACGTCGTGCAGGAAAGTAGCAGCCGCTTGCAGCTTTTCATGCGCCAGAAAAACCTCGCGCGAGCGCTCCTCGATCGCCGCGTTGACGTTTTTCAGATTCTCGGCCTCCCGGCACAGGGCCACCTGAAGTTCCACCACCCTTTTGCCCGCCCGCAACCGGGCATCCAGCTCCCCCGGCTGGATCGGTTTCGACACATAGTCGTCGGCACCGGCGTCAAACGCCTCGACCAAGTGGTCCTCGTCCCCATGCGCGGTCAACATGATGATGTAGATCAGATTGCCCGCGTCACTGGCCCGCGTCACCTTGCACACG
>JAURHQ010000078.1 GCA_030833185.1 Gammaproteobacteria bacterium
TGAGGAAAGGCTCGCCGGAGAGGTGCCAGCGCAGTTCGTAGTTAAGGCCGTGGCGGTCGAGCACGTCGGTCACGCGGGCTTTGAGGCCCTCGGCGGTGCTGGCGGTGGAATAACGGAAGTTGAATGCGGCGGTGAGCGCGCCGGGCACGACGTTGTCGGCGCCGGTGCCGGCGTTGAGGTTGGAGATCTGGAAGGACGTGGCGGGGAAGAACTCGTTGCCCTCGTCCCAGCGGGTGGCGGCCAGCTCGCTCAGCGCGGGCATGGCGAGGTGTATGGGGTTGCGGACTTTCTCGGGGTAGGCGACGTGGCCCTGCACGCCCAGCACCTTGAGGTGTCCGGTCAGCGAGCCGCGGCGGCCGTTGCGTAGCAAATCGCCCAGCTGCTCGATGCTGCTGGGTTCGCCGACCAGGCAGTAGTCGATGCGCTGACCGCGTTCGCGCAGCGCCTCCACCACGCGGCGGGTGCCGTGCAGCGCAATGCCTTCTTCGTCCGAGGTCAGCAACAGCGCGAGCGTGCCGGGCAGGGCGGCGCCGTCGGCGCACAAAGATTCCACCGCCGTCACCATGGCGGCGATGGAGCCTTTCATGTCCGCCGCGCCGCGACCAAACAGCACGCCGTCGCGAATCACGGGCTGGAAAGGATCGCTCTGCCAGTCGCCGAGATCCCCCGTGGGCACCACGTCGGTATGGCCGGCGAAGCAGAACACCGGGCCGGTCTGGCCGCGGGTGGCCCACAGGTTGGAGACGCCTTCGTGGTCGAAGCGCTCCAGCGTGAAGCCGCAGCGCGCGAGGCGCTGGCCGATGAGGTCGAGACACCCGGCGTCGTCCGGCGTTACCGAGGGCCGGCTGATGAGTTCGCAGGTGAGGGCGAGGGTGGGGTCCTCAGTCGGGTGCATGGTCAATTTCTCCAAGGCGTCCGGCGGCCAGCCGGGCGTAGTCGGGGTCGAGTTCGCTGCCCACAAAGGCGCGGCCGATGGACAGCGCGGCGACGCCGGTCGACCCGCTGCCGGCGAAAGGGTCCAGCACCAGCTGGCCGGGCAGGGTGCTGGCGGCGAGGCAGCGCTCGATCAGCGCCAGCGGCTTTTGCGTGGGATGGCGACCGTGGCGTTTCTCGCCGGCGCCGGGCGCGGGCATGCGCCAGACGTTTTTCATCTGGCGGCCGTCGTTGCGCTGTTTCATCTCGTCGTAGTTAAAAACGTGGCGGGCGGCGCTGCCTTTGGCGGACTTCGCGGCCCACAGGATCATTTCGGTGGAATGCGTGAAGCAGCGGCAGCCCAGGTTGGGCGGCGGGTTGGGCTTCTCCCACACGATGTCGTTCAGGATGCGAAAGCCAAGCTGCATCAGCGCCATGCCCACGCTGAGGTAGACGTGCGTGGTGCCGCTGACCCACAGCGTGCCGGTAGGCTTGAGTACCCGCTGGCACTCGGCCAGCCACTGCAGATTGAACTCGTGGTCCTGCGGCAGGCCCTGACTGCGATCCCACTCGCCCTTGTTGACCTTGCGCCGCTTGCCGGCCACGCAGGTGCTGCCGTCGTTGGACAGAAAGTAGGGCGGGTCGGTCCACACGCAGTCGACGGAGGCGTCGGGCAGGCCGGCCAGAAACTGGCGCTGGTCGGCGCACACCAGCCGGCTGGTGCCGTCGCGCCCGGTCCACACCGCCGGCAGTGCGGGCGTCACGGGCTCAGGCCTGGTCGGGCGTGCGGGCGTCGACCGAGAGGGCATGGATGTCGGTGTCCATCAGGGTTTTCAGCACGGCAAACACCCGCCGGTGGCGGGCCAGCGGCAAGAGGCCGGCGAAGGCGGCGCTGACGATCTGCAGCCGGAAATGGCCTTTGCCGTCCCGCGCGCCGGCGTGGCCGCGATGCAGGTGAGATTCGTCGATGAGGGTAAAGCGCGCGTCGGGAAAGGCCTCGCGGAGCGCGGCCCCAATGCGTTCCACGCGGGACGGGGTCTCGCTCATGGGTCGTTGGCGGCGTCGGGCGGGGTTTGGTCGTGGCGCATCAGGTAGTAGCCCTGCGCCAGCGCAAATACCACCGTCAGGCCAAGGATGCCGAAGAGTTTGAAGTCCACCCAGACGTCCATGGAATAGTTGGCCGCCACGTAGTGATTAAGCCCGGCCAGCGCGGTGAAGAACGCGACCCAGGCGAGGTTTAGCCGCCGCCACACCGCCGGCGCTACCTGCACCGAGCCGGTGAAGGCGCGCTCGACGAGCGTTTTCTTGCCCACAAACTGGCTGACCAGAAACACCCCGGCGGTAATCAGGCTGACGATGGTCGGTTTGGCCTGAATGAAGCGCGGGTCGTGAAAAGCAATCGTGAAGCCGCCCATCACGATGAACACCCCCAGCATCAGCAGTTGCCGGCCGGGCACATGCCGGTGGCGCAGCCAATGGATGCCGGTGACCAGCACGGCCACCCCGATGCCCACCGCGGTGGCGGGGTAAATGGCCTCTGCACCGCCGATCAATTTAAAGGCAGCGAAGAATGCAATAATCGGCAGGAATTCAAGCAGCGTATTCATGGCGGGTATCGTTTCCCGGCAGTATCGCATCCGGTGGTTCGCGATGGCGAGAAAGATTCAAATTCATCCCACTCATCCGCAGGAGCGGCTGCTGAAGCAGGCCGCCGAGGTGCTGCGCGACGATGGCCTGCTCATCCTGCCGACCGATTCGGTCTACGGCCTTAGCTGCCGCATGAACGCGCGCGACGGACAGGAGCGTCTGCACCGGGTGCGGCGCGACGAGCCGCGGCACTTCCTCACCTTGATGTGCGCCGATTTGTCCTCGCTGGCCAGCCTCGCGCGGGTCGACAATCAGGCCTTCCGCCTCTTGCGCCAGCTCACGCCGGGGCCGTTCACCTTCATCCTGCAGGCCTCCAAAGAAATCCCGCGCCGGATTCTCGACCCCAAGCGCCGCACCATTGGGCTGCGCATTCCCGACCATCCCGTGCCGCAGGGCCTGATTGCCCAGTTGGGCGAGCCCATCATGAGCGCCACCCTGACCGACCCCGGTCTGGACGTGCCGCTGGGCGACCCGGATGACCTCTTTGACCGCTACGGCGCGCAGGTGGACCTCATGCTCGACGCCGGCGCCTGCGGCACCGAGCCCACCACCGTTATCGATCTGAGCGGCGAGGAGCCGGTGCTCATTCGCCGCGGCCGGGGCGATGTGTCGCGGATCTTCCCCGAGGACTAAGGCCGCCCGATGGATTTACTCACCATAGTGATTGTGGCCGTGCCGGCGGTGCTGGCGGTGACCGTGCACGAGGTGGCCCACGGCTGGGTGGCCAACCGGCTGGGCGACCCCACGGCCGCCGAACGCGGCCGGCTGACGCTTAATCCGTTCAAGCATGTCGACCTCGTCGGCACGCTGCTGGTGCCGATTGGGCTGAAGCTGCTGGGCTCGCCGTTTCTCTTCGGCTGGGCCAAGCCCGTGCCGGTCAATTTTCGTAATCTGCGCCAGCTACCGCGCGATATTGCGCTGGTGGCGGCGGCCGGGCCGGCCTCCAACCTGCTGATGCTGCTGGCCTGGACGCTGCTAATCGCGGTGTCCGCGCCACGCTCGGTGCCCTGGGAGATGGGTTGGACGGGCGTAGTCTTCAATGCAACAATCATGACGCTCAATCTGATCCCCATCCCGCCGCTGGACGGCAGTCGCATCGTTACGGCCCTGCTCCCCCCGCGGATGGCGTGGACCTATAACCGCTACGAGCGCTTCGGGCTGGTGCTGATGCTGCTGCTGGTCATCAGCGGGGCGCTCGGCAAGGTGCTCCACCCGGTGCTGGTCTGGATCGAGCGCCTAGTGATGCTGCTGGTGACCTGAGTCAGGCGCCAATTCTTTTTTTCCAACCGAACAGAGCAAGCCCGCCACATGAGTCTCGCCGCCAATAAGCGCGTTCTTTCCGGTATGCGTCCCACCGGCCAACTGCACCTCGGTCACTACCACGGGGTGCTGAAGAACTGGCTGCAGCTGCAGCACGAATACGAGTGCTTTTTCTTTGTCGCCGACTGGCATGCACTGACCACCGGCTACGAAGACACCGGCGGCATTGCAGCCAGCGCGTTCGACATCGTGGTGGACTGGCTGTCGGTGGGCATCAACCCCGGCGCCGCCACGATCTTCGTGCAGTCGCGGCTGCCGGAACACGCCGAACTGCACCTGCTGCTGTCCATGGTCACGCCCATTTCCTGGCTGGAACGCGTGCCCACCTACAAGGATCAGCAGGAAAAGCTCCGCGAGCGCGACCTCTCCACCTACGGCTTTCTGGGCTATCCGCTGCTGCAGACGGCCGACATCCTCATCTACAAGGCCGGGCACGTGCCGGTGGGCGAAGATCAGGTCGCGCACATCGAACTCTCGCGCGAAGTCGCCCGGCGCTTCAATTTCCTCTACGGCCGCGAAAAAGGCTTCGAAGAAAAAGCCCAGGCGGCGGTGAAGAAACTGGGCAAGCGCAACGCCTCGCTCTACGAGGAACTGCGCAAGCGCTATCAGGAAGAGGGCGCGCTGGAAGCGCTGGAGCGCGGACAGGCACTGCTGGAAGGCCAGCAAAACATCTCGCTGAGCGACCGCGAGCGCCTGCTGGGCTATCTGGAAGGCGGCGGTAAAGTCATCCTGCCCGAGCCCCGCGCGCTGCTGACGCCAGAATCCAAAATGCCCGGGCTGGACGGCGACAAGATGTCGAAGTCCTACAACAACACCATTGGCCTGCGCGAAGCGCCGGACGCCGTGCGTCAGAAAATCCGCACCATGCCGACCGATCCGGCCCGCGTGCGGCGTACCGACCCCGGCGAACCGGCGCGCTGCCCGGTGTGGAAATACCACCAGATTTACTCCTCGCCCGAGGTGCAGACCTGGGCGCAGGAAGGCTGCCGCAGCGCCGGCATTGGCTGTCTGGACTGCAAGCAGCCGGTGATTGAGGCGGTGCTGAAAGAGCAGGCGCCGATTCGCGAGCGCAGCGAAGAGTTTCTGGCTGACCCCGACAGCGTGCACGCCATCATCGACGAAGGCTGCGAAGCCGCCCGCAAGGCCGCCCGCGAGACGCTGGAAGAGGTTCGCGACGCCATGAACCTGAGCTACCGATGAACGAGCAGCCCGTGGCCGAGGCCCCGGAGGCGGGCGATCGCATCGTGCCCCAGCAGGCGGAAATGCCCTTCGCCATCGTGCAGGGCACGCCGATTACCGAGCCGCCAAAAGACCTCTACATTCCGCCCGATGCGCTCGAAGTGTTTCTGGAAGCCTTCGAGGGCCCGCTCGATCTGCTGCTTTATCTGATCAAGCGCCAGAACCTCGACATTCTGGATATTCCCATTGCCCACATCACCGCCCAGTACATGACCTACATCGAGCTGATGGAGGGTATGAAGCTGGAGCTCGCCGCGGAATATCTGGTGATGGCGGCGATGCTGGCAGAGATCAAGTCGCGCATGCTGCTGCCGCGCCCGCCGGGCGTCTCGCAGGAAGAAACCGACCCCAGGGCCGAGCTGGTCCGGCGTCTGCAGGAATACGAGCGCTACAAGAAAGCGGCGGTCGATATCGACCTGCTGCCGCGGCTGGAGCGCGAGCTGCAGAAAGTGGTGGTGAGCTTTGACCAGCGCGACTCGAAGCTGCCGCCGCCCGAGGTGCCGCTGGATGCGCTGCTGAAAGCCTTTCGCGACGTGCTGCAGCGGGCCGCGATGTTCGCCGACCATCAGGTGCAGCGCGAGCCTTTGTCTGTGCGCGAGCGCATGGGCATCGTGCTGGAGCGCGCGCGCGGCGACAGCTTTGTGTCGTTCAGCGCCATGTTCTCGCCGGAAGAAGGCCGCGCCGGCGCGGTGGTCACGCTGCTCGCGGTGCTGGAGCTGCTGCGTCAGGCGCTGATCGAACTGGTGCAGAACGACGAGCGCGCCCCCATCTATCTCAAACTTGCTGCCTGAGCCTTGCCCATGGACCAGCCCACCCGCAAAACGATCCTCGAAGCCGCGCTGATGGCGGCCGAAAGCCCGCTTAACCTCGAGCGCCTCCGTGGCCTGTTTGCCGACGAAGGCGAGGCCGCGCCCGGCAAGGACGATCTGCGCGGCTGGCTGGAAGAACTGGTCGCCGACTACGACGGTCGCGGCGTTGAACTGCGTGAAGTGGCCGGCGGTTGGCGTTTTCAGACCCGCGCCGAGTGCGCGCCCTGGGTCAACCGGCTGTGGGAAGAACGCAAGCCGCGCTACTCGCGCGCGCTGCTGGAAACGCTGGCGATCATGGCCTATCGCCAGCCCATTACGCGCGCCGAAATTGAAGACATCCGCGGCGTTGCGGTGAGCAGCGGCATCATCAAAACCCTGCACGAGCGGGAGTGGATCAAGGTGGTCGGCCATCGCGATGTGCCCGGCCGCCCGGCGATTTACGCCACCACCCGCGAGTTTCTGGATTACTTCAACCTCAGTTCGCTGGCCGACCTGCCGACGCTGGCGGAGTTGCGCGACATCGACGAACTGAGCCCGGATTTATTTGCCGACTTCGAAGCCCAGGCCGCCGCGGCCGAAGCCGAGGTACCGCGCGGCGAGGCCGACGACGCGCCGACGCCCGAGTCCGCGGCGGCCGAAAGCACCGCGGTGCTCGAAGACACCGCAGCGAGCGACACGCCTGCAGCGATCGACGCCGCTGACCCCACCGACCCGACCGATACCGCCGCGGCCACCGACGAACCCCGTCCGCCCGCTGCCCCAGGAGATTCCCTCTGACCGCCATGCTGCCTTCCGATGAGACCGAAATTCGCCTGCAAAAAGTGCTGGCGGCTGCCGGCTATGGCTCGCGCCGTGAAATTGAAGCGTTGATTGAAGCCGGCCGCGTGCTGGTGAACGACGAGCCCGCCGTGCTCGGGATGAAGGTCGACGTCAGCGACAGCGTGTCGATCGACGGCAAGCCCTGTCAGCTCGGCGCGGCCAGCGCCGGCAGCGGCCGGGTAATCGGCGTGCACAAGCCGGCCGACGTGGTCTGCACCCGTCACGATCCGGAAGGGCGCGCCACCATTTTCGACCTGCTGCCCGCCACCGCCCGCCGCTGGGTGATGGTGGGGCGGCTCGATCTCACCACCAGCGGGCTGGTGCTGTTTACCGACGACGGCGAACTGGCGCATCGTCTGACGCATCCCAGCTATCAGATTCCGCGGCGCTACGCGGTGCGCGTGCTGGGCACGCCAGAAGCGGAGACCCTGGCCGCCATGCTGGCCGGGGTGGACGTGGACGGCGAGGTGCTGCGTTTCGACCGCATCGCGGCCGCCGGCGGCGACGGCGCCAACCGCTGGTTCGACTGCACGCTGCACACTGGCCGCAACCGCGAAGTCCGCCGCCTGTGGGAAGCCCACGGCATGGCCGTCAGCCGCCTGATGCGTATCAGCTACGGCGCGCTCAGCCTGCAGCGGGAAGTGCGCCCCGGCGCGTGGTTTGAGGTGGAAGGCCAGGCCCTGACCCGCCTGTATGAATCCGTAGGGCTGACGCCGCCAAGCGCCGCGCCGCAGCCGACCCCGACGATGCCGGTCAGCCGGCGCGGCCGCGCCACGCCCGGCCGCCCGGTCAAGGGCGGGGTGAAGAAAAAAGCCGCCGAACGCACCGCGCGTATCGACTACATCACGCCCGAACAGCGCGCGCTGCGCGGGCCGCGGCGCCGTCGTAACGAAGACGCGCCGGTGCTCGATCGGGCGGAACCGCGCGGTGACCGGCCGCCCCGGCGTCCGGCGCCGGGCGCCCGACCCGCAGGTCGGCGCGATGAGGCGTCGGTAGGGCGGCCGTTTGGCCCCCGCGCCGAGGAAGGACGTGGCCGGCCGGGTGAAGCGCGTGCGCCGCGTGAGCGCGGCCCGGCCCGACCGCGCGATGCGATGGGCGACACCCGTCGGCCACCGCGTGAGGCGACCGGCGATCCCCGACGCCCGCCGCGCAATGCAAGCGGCGACAGCCGGCGGCCGCCGCGGGATGCGGACGCGCCGGAAGGACGCCGGCGGGCCGCGCCGGCAGGGCCGGGCGGTGACACACCGGCCCGGCGGCAAGCCTCGCGTCCGGCACCCGCTGCGCGCGGCGCCTGGCCCGGCAAGCCGGGCAGCGGCACGAAGCGGGATTCCGCGCCCCGTGAAGGGCGCGCGGCACCGCGCGAGCGTACCGAGCGCGCCGCACCCGCGGGCGCCGGCCTGTATCGGGCGGCACCGGCCGGCCGCAGTCCGGGCGTGGCGCGGGGCGAGCGCCCACCGCGTGGACCCCGGGGACCGGACCAGCGGCCCGCACGGCCGCGGCGTCCGCGTCCCGAAAATTGATTTGCGCCACCGCGCCCCGTTAAGCTCGCGCCCTTTCCGCCCGACCTCGCCAGAAATCACGACCTCATGCGCACGCCCCTCGTCATCGGCAACTGGAAAATGAACGGCACGCTGGCCTCGGCCCGCGCGCTGGCGAGCGATGTGGCGGCGGCCTTGCCGCAGCTGGCCGGGGTGGAAATGGCGGTATGTCCGCCCTTCGTGCATGTGCCGGCGGTGGCCGCAGCCCTCAGCGGCAGCGCGCTGGCGCTGGGCGCGCAAAATCTCTGCGAATTCGAGCCCGGCGCCTACACCGGCGAAGTGGCGGCCGAGATGCTGCTGGAACTTGGCGTGCGCTGGGTGCTGGTTGGCCATTCCGAACGGCGCGCCCTGTTTGGCGACAGCAACGAACGCGTGCTGGCGAAACTTCGGCGGGCCGTGGCCTGCGGCCTCACGCCGGTGCTCTGCGTGGGCGAGACGCTGGCCGAGCGTCAGGCTGGCCACACCGAGACGGTGGTCGGTGCGCAGCTCGATGCGGTGCTGAACGCGAGCGATGCCGAGGCCCTGTTGCCCGCGCTGGTGGTGGCCTATGAGCCGGTCTGGGCAATCGGCACGGGCGAAACCGCAAGCCCCGAGCAGGCTCAGGATGTTCATCGTTACATTCGGGCGCGGCTGGCCGCGCGGGCCCCGACGCGGGCCGCACAAATGCGGCTGCTTTACGGTGGCAGCGTGAAAGCCAGCAATGCCCAGGCGCTGTTTGCGATGCCCGACATCGACGGCGGGCTGATCGGCGGCGCCGCCCTGAAAGCCGAAGAATTTATTGCCATTGGTCTTGCCGCGCGCGCGCGCCTGACCGCCTGAAGCGTTCCTGTCCGGAGATTCCCGATGTTGCAAACGATCCTGCTAGTCCTGCACGTGCTGGTGGCCATAGGCCTGATTACTTTCATCCTGCTGCAGCAGGGCAAGGGCGCGACCACCGGTGCCGCTTTCGGCGCGGGCGCGTCGGGCACCGTGTTCGGGGCGCGCGGCGCGGCCTCTTTCATGTCGCGTACCACGGCTGTTCTGGCGGTGGTGTTTTTTGCCAACTGCCTGCTGCTCGCGTTTCTCGCGGCCCAGCAGAAAAAAACCGTGAGCCTCGCGGATCAAATCGCGGCGAAAGTGCCGGCAGTCAGCGCGCCCGCCGCAGCCGATGCGCCGAAGCCGGCGGCCACGGAAGCGCTGACCGCGCCGGCCGCCGCCCCGCAGCCGGCCGATCTGCCGCAGATCCCGCCAGCCAAACCGTAATGGTGAGGTCGCGGGCGATAAAAAATCTGGCGAGCCGCGCGACCATCTCGTATGATTCGATCGTTGTCTGATTCGCCTTCAAGCATGAGGGCGTAAACACAAAGCCGACGTGGTGGAATTGGTAGACACGCCATCTTGAGGGGGTGGTGGGGCAACCCGTGTGAGTTCGAGTCTCACCGTCGGCACCATAAACAATCAGACCGCGGCGCGAGTCACCGCCGACCGTCTCTGGCGGTGAAAACTCAGGGCGGAAATCGCGTTTTTGAGCGCGGCTTCCGGGTTGGAGAAAAGCAATCACGCCCTGCACACAAGGGCCCCAAAGCGGACTACCAAGCTTGCTTGAACTATACCTCCCCATTCTGATTTTTCTCGGCGTTGGTGGCGCGGTCGGCATTGTGTCGCTGGGCGCCGGCTTTGTAGTCGGCAAACTGCTGGGCGTTTACAACAAGCCCCACATTGCGCGCGCCACGCCCTACGAATGCGGCTTCGAAGCTTTCGAAGACGCCCGCATGAAGTTCGATGTGCGCTACTACCTCGTCGCCATCCTCTTCATCCTGTTCGACCTTGAAATCGCTTTCTTCTTTCCGTGGGCAGTGGTGCTGGACGAAATCGGCGCCTTTGGCTATTGGGCCATGATGGTCTTCCTCGGCGTACTCGTGGTGGGCTTCATTTACGAGTGGAAAAAAGGGGCGCTGGAATGGGAATAAACGAAGCTCCCGATCGCGGTTTCGTTACCACGACCGTCGATAACGTCGTCAACTGGGCCCGCACCGGCTCCCTGTGGCCGATGACCTTCGGGCTTGCCTGTTGCGCGGTCGAAATGATGCATGCCGGCGCTTCGCGCTACGACCTCGACCGCTTCGGCATCGTGTTCCGGCCCAGCCCGCGCCAATCCGACGTGATGATTGTGGCCGGCACGCTGGTCAACAAGATGGCGCCGGCGCTGCGCAAGGTCTACGACCAGATGTCCGAGCCGAAATGGGTCATTTCGATGGGCTCATGCGCCAACGGCGGCGGCTACTATCACTACTCCTACGCGGTCACCCGCGGCTGCGACCGCATCGTGCCGGTCGACATCTACGTGCCGGGTTGCCCGCCGACCGCCGAGGCCCTGCTGTACGGCATCGTGCAGCTACAGGCCAAGATCAAGCGCACCAACACCATCAGCCGGGCAGGATAGTTCGACCGTGATTTCCCCAGCCAAAGCCGAGACCTTGAGCGGCCTGCTCCGTGAGCGCTTCGGCGAGACCCTGCAGGATCTGATCTACGACCGTGGCGACGTTACCGCCGTGCTGGCGTCCGCCGACCTGCTCGCCGTGGCCGCCGCCCTGCGCGACGAGCCCGCCTTTTCTTTCAAGCTGCTGCTGGACGTTTCCGGGGTGGACTACCAGACCTACGGCAAGGCCGACTGGACCACCCACCAGGCCACCGCCGGCGGCTTCAGTCGCGGCGTCAGCAAGGGCGTGGAAGACGCCGAAAACGGCGCGTTTCCCGCGCGTTTTGCGGTGGTCTATCACCTGCTGTCGGTGCAGAACAACCTGCGCCTGCGACTGAAAGTGTTCCTCCCGAACGACCCGCCGCGCCTGCCCACCGTCAGCGAACTCTGGCCCTCGGCTGACTGGTACGAGCGCGAGGCCTTCGACCTGTTCGGCATTCTGTTCGAAGGGCATCCGGATCTGCGCCGCCTGCTCACCGACTACGGCTTCATCGGCCATCCGTTCCGCAAGGACTTCCCGCTGGAAGGCTATGTGGAAGTGCGCTACGACGCCGAGAAGCAGCGCGTGGTCTATCAGCCGGTCTCGATCGAGAACCGCACGCTGGTGCCGCGGGTTATCCGCAACGACGTCATCAAGGGTCACTAAGAGCGCGCCGGTATGCCTGAAATTCGCAATATGACGCTCAACTTCGGCCCGCAGCATCCTGCCGCGCACGGCGTGCTCCGCCTGGTGCTGGAAATGGACGGCGAGGTCATCGAACGCGCCGACCCGCACATCGGGCTGCTCCATCGCGGCACCGAAAAACTCGCCGAATCCAAACCCTTCAACCAGAGCATTGGCTACATGGACCGTCTGGACTACGTGTCCATGATGTGTAACGAACATGCCTATGTGATGGCGATCGAGCGCCTGCTGGGCATAACCCCGCCGGTGCGCGCGCAGTACATCCGCGTGATGTTCGATGAGATCACCCGCGTCCTTAACCACCTCATGTGGCTGGGCGCGCACGGTCTGGACATCGGGGCGATGACCATCTTCCTGTACTGCTTCCGCGAGCGTGAAGACCTGATGGACTGCTACGAGACGGTCTCCGGCACGCGCATGCACGCGACCTATTACCGCCCGGGCGGGGTGTATCGCGACCTGCCGGATCGCATGCCGCAGTACGAAGCCTCGAAGTGGCGCAGCGAAAAAGAATGCCGCGAGCTGAACGCCAACCGTCAGGGCAGCATGCTCGACTTCATTGAAGACTTCGCCAAGCGCTTCCCGGCCTGCGTCGACGAATATGAAACCCTGCTGACCGACAACCGCATCTGGAAACAGCGCACGGTCGACATCGGCATCGTGACGCCGGAACGTGCGCAGGCGCTGGGCTTCACCGGGCCCATGCTGCGCGGCTCGGGCATCGCCTGGGATTTGCGCAAGAAGCAGCCCTATGAGGTCTATGCGGATCTCGACTTCGACATCCCCGTAGGCGTGAACGGCGACTGCTACGACCGCTATCTGGTGCGGGTGGAAGAAATGCGCCAGTCGGCCCGCATCATCAGCCAGTGCGTGCAGTGGCTGAAGGCCAACCCCGGCCCGGTGATCATCAACGACCACAAACTGACGCCGCCCAGCCGGGGCGAGATGAAAGGCGACATGGAGTCGCTGATCCACCACTTCAAGCTCTTTACCGAGGGCTATTGCGTGCCGGCGGGCGAGGCTTACGCCGCCGTCGAGCATCCGAAGGGCGAGTTTGGCGTTTACCTGGTGTCCGACGGTGCCAACAAGCCCTATCGCCTGAAGGCACGCGCGCCGGGCTTTGCCCATCTGGCCGCGATGAACGAACTGGCCACCGGCCACATGCTGGCCGACGTGGTGGCCATTATCGGCACGATGGACATCGTGTTTGGCGAAATCGACCGCTAATTTTCAAGACGCAGCGTGATGAACAGCGACCAGCCTTCCTTACTGTCAGACCATGCACGCCACGTCATCGACGAGTGGGTGGCCAAATATCCGCCGGAGCGCAAGCAGTCGGCCCTGCTGGCCGCACTGCGCGAGGCGCAACACGAAAACAACGGCTTTCTCACCACGCCGCTGATGGACGCCGTGGCCGACTACCTCGGCCTGCCGAAAATCGCGGTCTATGAAGTGGCCAGCTTCTACTCGATGTACGAGACGAAGCCGGTCGGCCGCCACAGCGTGTCGGTCTGCACCAACATCTCCTGCATGCTCCGCGGCAGCGACGAGGTGGTGTCCTATATCGAACGCAAGCTCGGCACCCGCACCGGCGAAACCACGCCGGACGGCCGCATCTATCTCAAGCCCGAAGAAGAATGCCTCGCCGCCTGCTGTGGCGCGCCGATGATGATGGTCGACCACGTCTACTACGAGAATCTCACGACGGCCAAAATCGACGAGATTCTGGATGCACTGAAATGAGCGACATCCCGCTGAACCTCACCTGTTATGCGACCCGTGGCCACGATCGGCCGTGGTCGATGGAAACCTACCGCAGCCTGGGCGGGTACACCGTGTGGGAACGCATCCTGCGCGAGAAAATCCCGCCGGCCGACATCATCGAGCAGGTCAAGGCGGCGGGCCTGCGCGGCCGTGGCGGCGCGGGCTTCCCGACCGGTGTGAAGTGGAGCTTCATGCCGAAGACGCCGGGCGTGCAGAAATATGTGGTGTGCAACTCGGACGAGTCCGAGCCGGGCACCTGCAAGGACCGCGACATCCTGCGCTTTAACCCGCACGCGCTGGTTGAAGGCATGGCGATTGCCGGCTACGCGATTGGCGCCACCGCCGGCTACAACTACATGCGCGGCGAGTTCATGGACGAGCCCTACACCCGCTTCGTCGATGCGCTGAAGGCGGCCTACGACGCCGGCTATCTCGGCAAGGACATTCTGGGTTCGGGTGTGGACTACGAGCTCTACGACCACCTCGGCGCCGGCGCCTACATTTGCGGCGAAGAAACCGCGCTGCTGGAATCGCTGGAAGGCAAAAAAGGCCAGCCGCGCTTCAAGCCGCCGTTCCCGGCCAGCTTCGGCCTGTACGGCCAGCCGACCACCATCAACAACACCGAGTCCCTCGCTTCGGTGCCGACCATCCTGCGCAACGGCGCAGAGTGGTTCACCAGCCTCGGCAAGCCCAACAACTTTGGCACCAAGATTTTTTCGGTCAGCGGACACGTGGCGCGGCCGGGCAACTTCGAGGTTCCGCTCGGCACGCCGTTCAGCAAGCTGCTGGAACTCGCCGGCGGCATGCGCGACGGCCGACCGCTGAAGGCGGTCATCCCCGGCGGCTCCTCGGTGCCGGTGCTGAAAGGCGAAGTCATGATGGGGCTCGACATGGACTACGACTCCATCAGCAAGGCCGGCTCCATGCTGGGCTCGGGCGCGGTCATCGTGATGGACGACACCGCCGACATGGTGCTGGCCTTGAAGCGCATCTCGCGCTTCTACTACTCCGAATCCTGCGGTCAGTGCACGCCCTGTCGCGAAGGCACGGGCTGGCTCTATCGCATGCTGACCCGCATCGTCGACGGGCAGGGCAAGATGGAAGATCTGGCGCGACTCGACAACGTCGCCTCCAAGATGGAAGGCCGCACGATCTGCGCGCTGGGCGACGCCGCGGCCATGCCGGTGCGCAGCTTCGTGAAGCAGTTCCGCGAAGAATTCGAACACTACATCGAGCACGGGTGCAGCATGTTTGCCAAGCGCCCGTCAGCCGCCTGAGAGCACATCCGGCATGAGTGAAGATACGGTAAACATTGAAGTCGACGGCCGGCCGCTGACTGCCCGCAAGGGTCAGATGCTGATCGAGGTGACCGACGCCGCCGGCATCTACATCCCGCGTTTCTGCTACCACCCGAAGCTCAGCGTCGCAGCCAACTGCCGCATGTGTCTGGTGGAAGTAGAACGCGCGCCCAAACCCGCGCCGGCCTGCGCCACGCCGGTGATGGACGGCATGAAAGTGTTTACCAAGTCAGACAAAGCCGTGTCGGGCCAAAAGGCCACGATGGAGTTTCTGCTGATCAACCACCCGCTGGACTGCCCGATCTGCGATCAGGGCGGTGAATGCGAACTGCAGGATCTGGCGCTCGGCTACGGCAGCGACGTGTCGCAGTACGTGGAACGCAAGCGCGTGGTGCGCGACAAGAACATCGGCCCGCTGGTGCAGACCGACATGACCCGCTGCATCCACTGCACGCGCTGCGTGCGCTTCGGTGAAGAAGTGGCCGGCCTGCGCGAACTGGGCGCCACCGGCCGCGGCGAGCACATGGAAATCGGCACCTATGTCGAGCACGCCATGAGCTCCGAGCTGTCCGGCAACGTCATCGACCTGTGCCCGGTCGGCGCGCTGACCTCCAAACCGTATCGCTATTCCGCCCGCGCCTGGGAACTGCAGGCGCGGCCGGTGATCGCCCCGCACGACTGCCTCGGCTCCAACCTGAACGCCCACCTCAAGGGTCAGGTGGTGAAGCGCGTGGTGCCGGCGGAAAACGAAGACGTCAACGAAACCTGGATCGCCGACCGCGACCGTTTCAGCTATCAGGCGCTGCGCCACGAGCAACGCCTGCTGTCGCCGCGCGTGAAAGTGAACGGCGTGTGGCAGGACTGCGACTGGGACACCGCTTTCAAAGCGGCCCGCGATGGCCTTGCGCTGCACGGCGAAAGCCTGGGCGCGCTGGCGTCCCCGTCCAGCACCAATGAAGAATTCTTCCTTCTGCAGCGTCTGGTGCGCGGCCTTGGCAGCGCGCACATCGACCATCGACTGCGCCAGCAGGACTTCAGCAGCGACGCCGCCGAACCGGCCGCGCCGGGCCTCGGGTTCTCGCTGGCCGAACTGGCCGCCGCAGATGTCGTGCTGGTGGTGGGCGGCTATCCGCGTCACGACCAGCCGCTGATTCATCACCGCATCCGGCAGGCCGCGCTGCGTGGCGCGAAAGTGTTTGTGCTGGACACGCTGGCCGAGGACCTCTCGGGCAAGACGCGCAATGCTGCCAGCCAGTTGATGGACGTGCCCGATGCCAGTGCTCCTTTCATGATCGAGCGTTTGCGCGAACAGATGGCAGCCAGCGACATCATTCTCTGG
>JAURHQ010000079.1 GCA_030833185.1 Gammaproteobacteria bacterium
CGGAGACGAGGCCGACGGGCGCGGCCGACGGTTGGACCCACGCGTCGCCGTGGCGCAGCGCGACGCTCCGCACGGCGGCCTTGTCGCTGGCGCTCAGCAGGCTCGTCTGCGCGGGGATGCCGTCGTGATGGACCTCAACCTGCCTGATATTGGGGGGATCGAGGCTATCCGGCGTCTGGTGCAACGTCAGGCCGACGCGCGTGTGCTGGCGTTCAGTCAGCATCAGGAAGTGGTTTATGTGGCGCAGGCCCTGCAGGCCGGCGCGCGCGGTTTCGTCACCAAGACCAGCCCGCCGTCCACTTTGCTGGAGGCGGTGCGCCTGGTCGGGCAGGGTGAGATTTTTCTGGAGCCGGGGATGGCCGAGCGGCTGACGGCTTACGGCACCCAGACCGGCACGCCCGAGCTTGGGCAGCTGTCGACCCGGGAATTCGAAATTTTCAGCCTGCTTGCCACCGGCGCAACGGTCAGCGCGATTGCGCGCCAGCTGTCGCTCAGCCCCAAGACGGTCGCCAACTACACCACCCAGATCAAGCTTCGGCTGAAGGTCAACTCGCTGGCGGAACTCACCCGCATGGCGATTCGCCACGGGGTGGTCCGGGCCTGAGGAGACTATTCGACGATCGCGATGCCCCAGGGCATTTTGCCGACCGGCACCGTCGCCACCACCTTGTTGGCGACGGTATCGATGACCGAGACCTGCGCGCTGGCGCCATCCGTGGTGTAGAGCCGCGTGCCGGCAGCATTGAGCGCAAGCCCCCACACCCGGTTGCCCACCGGGATTTCGTGCTGGATGGCGAGGCTCGCCTCGTCGAGTACGAACACCCGGTTGGCGCGTCCGCCGGCCACGAACAGGCGCTTGCCGTCGCGACTGGGAAGAATGTCCTTGGGCTTTGCCTTGTCATCGGCCAGCGGCACCCGGCCGATAATCTTGCCCGTCGCGACGTCGACTTTTTTGACCTCGCCGCTGATCTCGGAGGTGGCATAAGCGGTCTTGCCATCCCGGCTGAAAGACGCGGCGCGCGGCCGGGCGCCGACGAGGATATTGGCGACCGTCTTATGTGCCGGGATGGCGATGAGGTGCAGCATATTGGTGGATTCACTGGTCACGATGGCATGGCTACCGTCCGGCGAAATGGCGACGCCTTCCGGCTCCAGCCCGACCTTGATTTCGGCCACCAGCTCGCCCGTTTTCGGATTGAAGACCGACGCTTTGGCATTCTCCTCGTTCGATATATAGAGATTGCCGTTAGGATGAACCGCGAAAGTCTCGGGGTCTTCGCCGCTGTTGAAGGTGCGCACGAGCTTTAGCGTGCCCGGATCGATCACCGCGATGGCGTTATCGCCGCTAATCGCCACGTAGATTTCCTTGCCATCTGGCGCAACGCCGATGCCACGCGGCCGTTTGCCGACGGGAATGGTCGCAATGACCTTGTTTTGTTCGGTGTCGATGACCGACACGTCATTGCCTTCCTCGTTCGTTACGAAGACCCGGGGCGCAGCGTGGGCCTCGCTGGCGGCGAGCAGGAGCAGGGCAAAAATCGATTTCATGACGGGGTTCTCCGGAACTTGGGAATAGGCTCAGGGCTGACCGGCGCAGGGCACAAGACCGAGCGAATCAAGGTCTTCGACGGCAGCAACGCCGCGGACCGGTGCCTCACCCAGCAGCTTGCCCTTGTCGACGAGCAGCAGGGGCTGACGCAGTTGGCCGTTGTCGCGAAAGCTTAAATCGCTGCCTTTCTGGCCGTCGAAGGCGAGCTTGTGCCGCAAGGCCTCGAGCAGGGCGGCGGGGTCGGCGGTCTGCTCGCGGGCGACCAAATCGGACACCATCTTGACCGCGGCCCAGCCGGCCCAGGCGGCATCGTCCATGGGCTTGCCAGTTGCTTCCGTGTAGCGCTTGTTCAACTGGGAGGCGGCGTATTTCTCAAAAGCGGGATGCCAGGCCTTCGCTTCGGCCGGGCTGTCGGGGTGGGCTTTCTGCCATTGTGCTCGCGCATCGGCCAACATCTTCTGGCTGGGGATGACGTGCAATAAGTTGGGCTGGCAGGCCGTGCGGATGGCGTCGTCGGTCACCGTGATATTGAGCACCGCCACCCCGGGGTGGGCGCGGGCCAGCGCTTGCAGGGCGGCAGGCGGGACGGCCGCAACGATTGCACTGACCTCGCTGAGGCGTGGGGTAAGGGTGTAGCGCTGCCCCAGGAAATCGCCCTGAATTTGCGCTTCGCGATGCCCTTGCTGGGCGCCGAGCCAGCCGGATGCCGCGGGGTCTCCCGCATAGCCAATCGGCACCAACAGCTCGGCCTGAACGGTGGCGGTGCCCAGAGTCGCCAAGGTGACCAGCAGTTTCAGCCAGCGGCAGACGAAGTGGGTCGGTGTCATGGCGGTGCATCTCCTGGGCGGCCGAGCGGGGCGGCTTAGCCCGAGACCGGCGTGCGCGCTTTGAGTTCCCTAATGGCTCAGGGCCGACTCGGCAGGCTGTCGGCCTCCAAAAATCGCCCCGAAGGGCGGGGCCGAGTCTGGCCTTTTGTGGGGATTATCGCTAGTGTTCGGCGGCAACCGTGCCATAGGGCGCGCGTTCGCTCAGCACTCGCCGCGACATCGGACGGCACCCGGGGACCTCGGTCACCCGGATCTGCACGACCGATGCGTGAGGCTGACTTTTTCATCGACGACCCGGGAGTTCATTCAATGCTCAAAGCGCTACAGCTCGAACCCGAAAAATGCACCGGCTGCCTCCAGTGCGAAATGGCCTGTTCTTACGAGAATGAGGCTGTTTTCAATCCCAGCAAGTCGCGCATCAAGGTGTTTAACTTCCACGATGAAGGACGCTTTGCGCCCTACACCTGCTCCCAGTGCAGCGAAGCCTGGTGTATGCATGCTTGCCCGGTCGAAGCGATTGTGATCAACCAGCAAACGGGCGCGAAGGAAGTCATTGAAGATGTGTGCGTGGGCTGCAAGGTCTGCACCATTGCCTGCCCCTTCGGCACCGGGAACTACAACTCCGATTCCGGCAAAGTCATCAAGTGCGACCTCTGTGGCGGCGACCCGGCCTGCGCCACGGCGTGCCCGACCGGCGCGATCACCTATGTTGATGCGGACCACACCGGCCTTGCGCGCATGAAGGCGCACGCCGGTCAGTCCATCCCGAAGAACTAGGGGAGAGCGTCACCATGGCATGGACCCGCAAAATTCTCCGCGTCAATCTGACCGCCGGCACCTGCACGCCTGAACCGCTTAACATGGAGTGGGCAGCGCTCTATCTCGGCCAGCGTGGACTCGCCACCAAATATCTGGCCGAAGAAATCGACCCGAAGGTCGATGCGCTCTCGCCCGGCAATAAACTGATCATGGCGACCGGCCCGCTGACCGGCACCATGGCCTCTACCGGCGGACGCTACTCCGTCATTACGAAAAGCCCGCTGACCGGCGCCATCGCCTGCTCCAATTCCGGCGGCTTCATCGGTAATGAAATGAAAATGGCCGGCTGGGACATGATCATCTTCGAGGGCAAGTCCCCGAAGCCGGTCTATCTCTACCTCGAGAACGAACACGCCGAACTCTGCTCCGCCGAACACCTGTGGGGTAAATCGGTGTGGGAGACGGACCATCTGCTGCACAACGCGCATCAGGATCCGCAGCTGCGGATCGCCTGCGTGGGGCGCTCGGCCGAGGAAGGCTGCCTGTACGCCGGCGTAATCAACGACATTCACCGCGCCGCTGGCCGTTCGGGCGTCGGCACGGTCATGGCGTCGAAGAATCTGAAAGCCGTGGCCATCCGCGGCACCCGCGGCGTGGGTAACGTGCGGGATTTCAAAGCATTCTTCAAAGCCACGCAGGCCGCGAAGGCGGTGCTGGCCGGTAACCCGGTGACCGGCGAGGGCCTGCCCAAGCTCGGCACCCAGGTGCTGATGAACGTGATTAACGAAGTCGGCGCGATGCCTACCCGCAACATGCGGGAAGTGCAATTTGAAGGCGCCAACCGCATTTCGGCCGAGGCCATGCTGGTGCCGCGTGAGAGCGACGGCAAACCCAATCTGGTGACCAACGCGGCCTGCTTCGGCTGCACGATTGCCTGCGGCCGTATCTCCACCATCGACCCCAAGCACTACACCATCGCCAACAAACCCGAGTACATGGGCGCCAACGGCGGTCTGGAATATGAGGCGGCCTGGGCGCTGGGCTCGGATACGGGCGTTGACGATCTGGACGCGCTGACCTACGCCAACTTCATCTGCAACGAAGACGGCTTCGATCCGATTTCCTTCGGCGCGACGGTAGCGGCGGCCATGGAACTCTACGAAATCGGCGCGATTACCAAGGAAACCACCGGCGGCATCGAAATGAAGTTCGGCTCCGCCGAAGCCTTGACGCGCTCGGCCGAACTGGTTGCGAAGGGTGAGGGCTTCGGGCGCGAACTGGCGCTGGGTTCCAAGCGACTGACCGAGAAATACGGCCACCCCGACCTGTCGATGACGGTCAAGGGTCAGGAGTTCCCGGCCTACGACCCGCGTGGCATTCAGGGCATGGGCCTGACCTACGCCACCTCCAATCGGGGCGCCTGTCACCTGCGCAGCTACACCGTGTCGTCGGAGATTCTCGGGGTGCCGGTCAAGACCGATCCGCTCACCACGGACGGCAAGCCGGAACTGGTGAAGGCGTTTCAGGACGCCACCGCGGCGGTCGATTCCTCGGGGCTGTGCGTCTTCACCACCTTCGCCTGGACGCTGGAAGACATCGCGCCGCAGGTTGATGCGGCCTGCGAAGGCGGCTGGTCGCCCGAGAAAATGCTGGAGATGGGCGAGCGCATCTGGAATCTCGAACGTAAGTTCAACATGGATGCCGGGCTTACCGCTGCCGATGACACCCTGCCCAAGCGTTTGCTGAAAGACGCTGCCAAAACCGGGCCGGCAAAAGGCAAGGTCAACGAGTTGCACAAGATGCTGCCTCACTACTACGAGATCAGGGGCTGGACGCCGGAAGGGGTTCCGACCGCCGAAACCGTCTCGCGTCTGCGCCTTTAGGCCCAGGCCCTCGGGTAGTCAGGAACAATCAGCCACTACCGGCTGCCGGGAGGCAGCCGGTCAGGAGAGTCGCAGATGAAACATATCGTTGTCGGAGCCGGCCCTGCCGGTGTGGTAGCCGCCGAGACCCTACGCAAGTTGCAAGCGTCGGCCGACGTCACGCTCATTGGTGACGAGCCGGAAGCCCCGTATTCGCGCATGGCGCTGCCGTACTATCTGGTCAAGCAAATTGCGGAAGAAGGCACGCATCTGCGCAAGGGCGCAGACCATTTCGCCAAGCATGGCATCACGGTGAAGCAGGACCGCGTCAGCGCAATTAATCGCGCGCAAAAGCAGGTTTCGCTCGCGAGTGGCGAAGTGCTGGCCTATGACAAACTGCTGTTGGCGACGGGTTCGCGCCCGGTCGCACCGCCGATCCCGGGCATGGACTTGCCGGGTATTTTTTCCTGCTGGACCTTGGCCGATGCCCGCAATATCGCGGCCCGCGCCAAGCCCGGTGCGAAAGTCCTGCTGATGGGTGCGGGCTTCATTGGCTGCATCATTCTGGAAGCGCTGGCGCAGAGCGGGGCCGAACTGACGGTCGTGGAAATGGAAGGCCGGATGGTGCCGCGCATGATGAACGACACCGCCGGTAACATGATTAAAGATTGGTGCGAATCGCGCGGGGTCAAGGTTCATACCTCAACCAGAGTCACCGGCATCACCAAGGGCACCGCGCATCCGCTGTCGGCTGCGCTGAGCACCGGGCAACAGCTGGAAGTTGACCTCATCGTTTCCGCCACCGGTGTGCGGCCCAATATCGGGTTTTTGCAGGGTACCGGGCTGGAGACGGGGCAGGGCATCCTGATCAACCGGCACATGCAGACCAACGACCCGAATATTTTCGCCGCTGGCGACGTGGCTGAAGGCAGGGATTTCTCCACCGGCGAATCCTCGGTACAGGCCATCCAGCCAACCGCCACCGAGCATGCCCAGCTTGCGGCCCGCAACATGGTGGGTCAGCAGGGGGCAATCCATCGCGGCAGCGTGAACATGAACGTGCTGGACACGCTGGGCCTCATCTCCAGCTCCTTCGGCCTATGGATGGGCAAGCCGGGTGGTGACAGCGCGGAGCTGCTGAACCGCGACCGTTTCCGCTATCTGAACCTGCAGTTCGACGGTGAAGTGCTGGTCGGCGCCACCAGTCTGGGCATGACCCAGCATGTGGGGGTCTTGCGTGGGCTGATTCAGACCAAAACCCGCCTTGGGAAGTGGAAAGACCGTCTGCTCGAAGACCCGACTCGCTTGATGGAAGCCTATCTAGGTAGCACACAGGCCGTCGGCTTCAACGCAGCCTTGCTGAAATAGGGGGCATGCGCCTCACTCTCAAGCTCTATGCGACGCTCGCGGAGTATCTCCCCGCGGGCGCTCGCGACAACCAGATCGTGCTTGAACTGCCCGGCAATCCTAGTCCACACGCGGTGCTTGACCAGTTCAAGGTGCCCCACGCCCGCGCGCATCTCTTGCTGGTAAACGGTAACTACGTGCCGCCCGCCGAGCGGGATGCCGCTTCCCTGCAAGAAGGCGACGTGCTGGCGGCCTGGCCGCCGGTGGCTGGTGGCTGATTTCTCCGGGGTGTCTGCGTTACTGCCGGCGATCCGTGTCGAGCGGGTGCAGTCCCTCAGCCATGCTGATTTCCGTCGGTTGCTCCCGCGCGTGCTGGTCAATACGCAGATCGAATGGGCCCCGCACGGCTGTACTGTCCGGTTTGACGATGGGCGTTCGCTGGAAATCGCTTTTGCGGCCGAGACCGAGAGGCGCCTCGGATCTTTGCGAATTGTCTCGACGCCCTTGCAGTTCGAGTTTCCCGCATGGCCACCCGCCACGGTGGCTTCTTTCATGACCCATCTGGATCGCGCATTGCAGCAAGGCGGAGGCTAAGCGACGGCGCAGCGATTTGTGGTGTCGTTGCCACAAAAATATCTTGTTGAGCAGAAATTGTGGCGCCAGCGCCCCAAAAAAGCTTGCTTCGCGCTTGATGCTGTTCTATGGTGCAAAAGCAAGAAAAATTTTTGGGCTCTCGGGCGGGTTGCCGCCACGCGCCAAGGACAATCGCAGTTGCCAGTGGCGGCGGAGGGACCCGGAAGGAAGATGCGTCGAAAGACCCTTATTAAGGAGAGAGTAATGGCTAAACGATTCACCAACGCCAGAGTCGCCGCTGCAGTGGCTGCAGCGCTCGGTCTGGGCTTGTCCGCCGCCGCCAACGCGGTGGTTGTGGTCGGCGGGGATAACGGCTGGGAAGTCAGCTTCGATGGCAACATCAACGCGTTCTACGTCATCAGCGACAACGATGAAGGCTGGAACAATCTGGGCTACACCGCCCCGAGCGGCAACGGCAGCTTCGCCGGCACCGTCGTGCAGGAAGACGTGCAACGCGTTCAGACCGGCTTCCTGCCCGCCTTTTTCAGCTTCAATGTGAAAGCCCCGACGGTGAACGGCCTGACCGCCACCGGTCGCATCAGCTTCGCGCCGACCATCAACAGCTCAACCACCAAGAACCAGCTGTACGCGGGCGACCCGCTCAGCGGCAACGGCAACAACGGCATTCAGGGTTCATCCATCGACACTCGTGAAGTGGTCGTGAACGTTGACGCCGCGTGGGGTACCGTCAGCTTCGGTCGCACGCTGTCCATTTTCGGGCGCCAGGCCATTCTGAACGACATGACCCTCTTCGGTGTGGGTATGGCTAACGCCGACGGCGCTGCCGTGACCGCTGGCCGTATTGGTCGCGGTTACACCTACCCCAACTTCAACGCTCGCTTCTCCTATAAGACCCCGGTGTTTGCCGGCCTGCAGGCGGAAGTGGGTCTGTACGACCCCAGTATTGAAACGGTCGCCAATCAGGCCAACAAGGTCCTCAATCAGACCGACTCCCCGCGCGTGGAAGGTGAACTGACCTACACCGCAACGCTGGGCGACGCGACGGTGAAGGCCTGGTTCGACGGCCTGTGGCAGAACATCGAAACCGCCGGCAAGAACACCTTCGTCAGCAATGCGGTCGACGTGCACGGCTGGGGCTCCGGCGCCACCGCTGGCTTCATGGGCTTCAACGTGACCGGTTACTACTACGAAGGCGCTGGCCTCGGTCGCTCGCTGCAGTTCGCCGGTGGCACCGCCTGCGATGCGCCGCCGGCTGCTGGTTTGGCCGGTACCCTGACCTGCGAAGCCGCCGACAACGACGGCTACTACGTGCAGGGCACCTACAGCTTCTTCGGCAAGACCAAGGTGGGTGCAAGTTACGGCGAGTCCAATCAGGACAAGTTCGACAGCGCGGGTCTGACCACCGTGTTCAAGAATCAGGACGTCAGCCTCAGCATGTGGACCGTCGGCGTCTATCACGACGTCAACTCCTGGCTGAAACTGATTGCCGAGTACAGCAACGGTAAGAACAGCTTCAAGGCTAACGCCGCGGAAGCGACCACCTTCACCGGTGAGACCGAGTCGCAGACTGTCAGCTTGGGCACGTTCTTCATGTGGTAAGACGGTCGCTCACCTGAGCGGCGGAAAGAGGCGCATCCCCGGATGCGCCTTTTTTTTGCCTCGAATCTCGACTCCCTTGCGATTTTTAGCGGTGGCGAGATTAGTCTCCCGCGCCGGAAATCCGGGGAAAATGGCTATACTTCGCGCTCCCAACAGGAGGCCGGTTGAATGCCCAGCACAACTCGTCAGCCCTTGCGAACCTCATGTGTTCTCGCCCTTGCGCTGGCGCTCTTCGGCGCCGCCGTGCCCGACGCTCGCGCCATTGACCTCGTGCCTGATCTGTTCAAAAAAGAGGTCATCAACAGCGAGGTCTGGCGCGAACAGGAACAGTACGTGGCGCTGGCGCCGCAGGGCGATGAGGCGGCGGCGCCCAACAAACACCCGGTTTCGCTGGATGTGTCAGAGGTGCGCGATGCGCTTAAATCCGTACAACTCTGGCAAGGCGGTGGTCTGCTACGCGATGAGAAATCCAGTCCCCTGCTGACCAAAGCGCAAACCGAGGTGCTGGCGCGCTATTTGGCCGAGGCACTCGCGCGCGCGAAGCCACAAGAAGACGCGGTATTCGCCGTTCGCGGCTATGCCGAAATTGCCTTCGATACCCTCAAGGAACGCGAATGGACCAGCGGTCGCGCATTTTTTGCCGACGGCAAGCTAAACATCATCATTGGCGCCTATCAGCTGCGCAAAGACCGGGGCAAGCGCAATGCCGAGGCGGCGTGGGGCGTGCTGAATGATTACTCGGATCTGAAATTCGACACGGGGAGCCGCGACAGCGCGAGTACCAAAATGCCGGGCCGGGTAGTGTCGACGACCGGTGTCGCCGTGGCGGGTGGTGCGGAATCCAGTCGTCCTGACTGGCTGTTGATTGATATCAGCAAGGCCGCCAAAGCTTATCGGGAGGGGTTGGTACCCGATGAGGAAAAAGCACGCGACCAGAAATCCCAGCGCGATGCGGCGCGACTCACGTTAGAGCGCCGGGAAATGCGCGAGGAAATGGCCCGGATGCGGCAGGAACTCAAGGCACTGAAAGCCAATGGCGGTGGCGCCGGGGCGTCCGTGGAAGACAGGCTGAAAACGCTGCTTGACCTTAAAAGCAAGAAGCTGATCACGGACGAGGAATACCAGAAGCGCAGGGCGCAGATTCTGGGCGATCTGTAAGGCATGACCGGAGCAAGCCCGCGTACCCTGTACCCCGCCAGCGCGCCGAGCCGTGCGGGCTGGCTGGCGGTCGGTGACGGCCACGAAATCTACTTCGAGGAATCAGGCGCGGAAAATGGGCTGCCGGTCGTTTTTCTGCACGGCGGTCCCGGCGGGGGCTGCAAACCTTCTCATCGACAGTTTTTTGATCCCGCTCGTTACCGCGCCGTGATTCTTGACCAACGCGGTGCGGGTCGGTCGCAGCCGTTTGGTGAAACCCGACAGAACACGACCTGGCATCTGGTGGAAGATCTGGAACTTCTCCGCCAGCATCTGGGCATCGAGGCGTGGGTGTTGTTCGCTGGGTCCTGGGGCGTGGCCTTGGGCTTGGCTTACGCCGAGACGCATCCCGAGCGTGTCCTGGGCATGGTCTTCCGGGGCAGTTTTCTGGCGCGGCAAACCGACTGGGAATGGTTCCTTGATGCCGGTGCCGCGCGCATGTTGCCAGAGCCCTGGGCCCGCTTTACGGCGGCGCTAGACCATCCTGATTCTATTGCGCACCACGTGCACGACTGCCTGTTTGGTGAGGATGAGGCCCGCGCGGTCGATGCCGCACGGGCCTGGATGGCATGGTCCTCGGCGGTGGTGATGTACTCGTTTAATCAGCCGGATATCGAGCCAGAGGGCCCGCTGGACGTGTTGCTTGCAAAGGCGCGGATCGAACTGCATTACGCGGTTAACCGCTATTTTCTGCGCGACAATCAATTGCTGGAAGACGCTGGAAAGTTGCCGCAGGTGCCGGTACACATCGTCCACGGACAGCGCGACCTGACCTGCACGCCGCAGGCCTCGTGGTTGCTGCAGCAGGCCATTCCGGGCGCGCGACTGGAAATCCTGCGGACCACCGGACACCTTTCCGGCGAACCGTTGATGACGGATGCCCTGTTGCGGGCGGCTGACGAGATGGCAGACCGATTACGTCCTCATGGCTGAGCGCTGGCTGACCCGCCTGCACGACGGCGCGTCCCCGCCGCTGGTGATGGGCATTCTGAACCTCACGCCGGACAGTTTCTCTGACGGTGGCCGGCACTTGCAGCAGGAGGCGGCCCTGACTCAGGCCGCGTTGATGGTCGCCGAGGGGGCGGAAATAATCGATTTGGGCGGGGAGAGCACCCGGCCGGGTGCCTTGCCGGTGGCGGACGATGAGCAATGTCGGCGGGTGCTGCCCACGCTCGGCGCACTCCGGGCGCAGTTGCCCGCCGACGTCGCGCTGTCGATTGATACGCGCTCGCCGGTCGTCGCGCGTGCCGCACTCAGCGCCGGGGCCAGCATCATCAACGATGTGTCCGGCGGCCGCGATCCGGCCATGCTGGATCTGGCGGCAGAATACGGCGCGGCGCTGGTCCTGATGCACATGCAGGGTGAACCGACCACCATGCAGACGGCGCCCGCATACACGGACGTCGTGTCCGAAGTGCTGGCCTATCTGCTGGCCGCTGCCGCGCGTGCTGAACGCGCGGGGCTGGCTCGGGAGCGTATCGTCATCGACCCCGGCATCGGGTTTGGAAAAACCCGCGAGCACAATCTCAGCCTGCTGCGGGACTTACCGCGATTTGTGCAAACTGGCTATCCAGTCTTGCTGGGTACCAGCCGAAAAAGGTTCATGGGCGCGATTTGCCGGGAGACCAGCTTCACGGAACTGGTCGGCGCGACCTGCGCGACAACGGCGCTGGGCACCAGCGCTGGCGTGCGGATTTTCAGGGTTCACGACGTCAAACCTAACCGTCAGGCGCTGGAAGTGGCCTGGGCAGTGCGGGGCTGAGTGTCCGTGTGGGAGAGCCAGACTCTCGTGGTCGTTGATGCCTAAGCGCAATGCGCCGGTCAGGAGTTGATGATGCTTCCAGAGTACGCCGGTCTTGAGGTCCTCGAGTTCAGATCCGATCAGGTGATCTTCGAAGCTGGCGACGAGGCCGCCGCCGCCTACGTCATTGAAAGCGGCGCGGTCGAAGTGCTGCAAAGCACGGGGAAAGGCTACCGACGAATCAACATGCTGAGTGAAGGCGCGCTGTTCGGCGAAATCGCCTTGCTGGACGGTGGCACGCGCAGCGCCACCGTCCGGGCGCTAACGCCGACGCGAGTCATCAGCATCAACCGCTCGCATCTGGAAAACCTGATGGGCAAGACCGACCCGGTGGTGAAATACATCGTCCGGATCCTGCTCGAACATGTACGGCGCTCCGCGCAGGGCGCACCGCTGGAAGCCACCACGCTCAGCTCCTTTCTGGCGCCGGCGGCGATGTCCGGCGATGGCCCCGAAGCCGCGACCAAACTGCATCAGGACGCCATCCGCATTCTGTCGCTGGCGCAGAGCTTGTCGAATGCCATCGATGGAAATCAGCTTGAGTTGCACTATCAGCCGATCATCCGCTTTGCCGACCGCAGTCTGGCTGGCTACGAAGCCCTCGTGCGCTGGCGTCACCCCACCCTTGGCATGGTGCGACCGGATGAGTTTATTCCTCTGGCCGAGAAGACCGACCTTATCCACCGGATTGGCGAGTTTGTGCTGAACCGGGCGCTGGACGACTGGCCAAAATTGCGTTCGTTGTGCGGCGATTTGAGAAATGCAACGCCGTTCATGAGCATCAATCTGTCGGCGCCCGAGTTTTGTCGACCGGGGATTCTGGGACGCATTCAGGAAAGTCTGGAGACCCGCCAGATTCCGCCGGCTGAGCTGCGGATCGAGCTGACCGAAACGGTCATCATCAGCAACGTGCAACTGGTGTCTGAAGTAGTCCAGCGCCTGCGCGGCATTGGCGTCGGCATCGCGCTGGACGATTTTGGCAAAGGCTACGGCGGGCTTGATTACCTGCAAGCGCTGCCATTTTCCTGCCTGAAAATAGATAAATCTTTTGTCGACAAAATGGAAACCTCGGAACGCAGTAAGGAAATCATCCAGTCGACGCTGGACCTCGCCGCCCGACTGCGCATGAGCACGGTGGCGGAGGGCATAGAAGACGAGCAGACCGCGCAGCGACTGAGCGACATGCGCTGCGCGTTTGCGCAGGGTTACTATTTTGCGCGACCCATGCCGGTGCCGAGCTTGCTGGCGTGGCACGCGGCGCGCGCTTAAGTCACAGCGCGAGCAGGCGGGAATGCCGCGACGCCCCGGCTGTGGATGTGGGCGGCGGCCTCTCCAATCGGTGGCTCAGCTCAGGGCGCCAACTCGCGTGAATTGCGCATGTTGCGGAACACCAGTGGTTGGGTCTTGACCGTCTCCAGCGAGACCGCGGTGATGCGGTTCACTTCGGCGACCAGTGCGGCATGGTGTGCCGACTTGGCGCACACCGGATCGGCATTCGTCGCGTCCCCCGTTAGCATGAACGCCTGACAGCGGCAGCCGCCAAAGTCCTTGCCCTTGTCGACGCAACTGCGACAGGGTTCCTTCATCCAGTCGTCGCCGCGAAAGCGGTTGAACGCATCCGATGTCTGCCAGATGTCTTCCACACTCATGTGCTTCACGTTGGGGAACGTGAAGCCAGGCAGCTGCCGCGCGGCGTGACAGGGCAGGGCAGAGCCGTCGGGCGCAATCGTCAGAAAAATAGAGCCCCAACCGTTCATGCAGGCCTTGGGGCGGGTTTCGTAGTAGTCGGGCACGACGTAGATAATTTTCATTTTGCCCTTCATGCGGTCCTGATAGTCGTGCGCGACACGCTCGGCGCGCGCCAGTTGCTCACGCGTGGGGAGCAGGCCGGCTTCGTTCAGTTTTGACCAGCCGTAGTACTGGGTGCTGGCGAGTTCCACATAGTCGGCCTTCAGGTCGATGGTCATCTTGATGATGTCTTCGATCTGGTCGATGTTTTGCCGGTGAATGACGATATTGAGCACCATCGGGTAGTCATGTTTCTTGACCACCCGCGCCATCTCGTACTTGTGCCGGAAAGAATCCGTCCCGCCGAGATAGTTGTTCAGCTCTTCGTCGCTGGCCTGAAAGCTGATTTGGATGTGGTCCAGTCCCGCTTCCTTGAACGCAGCCACGCGGGCTTCGTCCATGCCGACGCCAGAGGTGATCAGGTTGCTGTAGTAGCCCAAGCGACGGGCCTCGGCGATCAGGACTTCCAGATCCTGCCGCAGCAGCGGCTCACCGCCAGAGAAGCCCAGCTGCGCGGCGCCCATCTTGCGCGCCTGCCGCAGCACGCTGATCCACTGCTCGGTGTCGAGCTCGTCTTTGTATTTAGCGATTTCCAGCGGGTTTGAGCAGTAGGGGCACTGCAAAGGGCAGCGATAGGTCAGCTCAGCCAGCAGCCAGAGCGGCTTGCTAGTCGTCAACGCTGCGGAGCCAACCGTGACCATAGGCGGCCTCCAGAAAATTGAGCACGTCGTTGTCGAGGGGCGCGCCAGGAAATTTTTCCTTCAGCGCGGCGATGATCTCGCCCACGGTAGATTTGCCGTTCACGAGCTGCAGGATTTCTCCCGCACTACCCGAAAGCTTCACCATGCCTTCGGGGTAGAGCAACACATGGCAGGCCTGCGCCTCCTCCCACTGAAAGCGGAACATCGGCGAGATGCGTGGGATATTCGTGAGGCTGATGGCGGATTCAGACATCGGGGCAAGAGAAGAACGGGGGTTTGTGTTCGATGTAGGCCATCCACATGGCGTCGAGCATGGTCCACAGCACGTTGAGCTTGAACTGCAGGATGCTGAGCGCGTATTCCTGATCGCTCCGCGTCTTGAAGTAGTCGAGCGAAATCGCCAGTCCGTGCTCAACGTCGCGCCGGGCTTCGCTCAGGCGCTTGCGGAAGTAGCGATAGCCACGCTCATCGATCCACGGGTAAATCTGCGGCCAGTTGTCGAGCCGGCGCTGGTGAATGGTGGGCGCGAATAACTCGGTCAGGGAGGAGCAGGCCGCTTCTTCGAAGCTTGCCCGGCGGGCGAAGTTAACGTAGGCGTCGACCGCGAAGCGCACGCCCGGCAGGACGCCGTCGCCGCTCTCCAGATAGGCCCGATCAAGGCCAACGGCTTCGCCCAGTTGCAGCCAGGCCTCGATGCCGCCTTCGTCGCCGGTCATCCCGTCGTGGTCGAGGATGCGTTGAATCCACAGCCGACGGCTGTCGCGGTCGGGGCAGTTGGCGAGAATGGCAGCGTCCTTGATCGGGATGCACTGCTGATAGTAGAAACGGTTCACCACCCAGCCTTGCACGGCTTCGCGGCTGAGCCCGCCTTCGTTCATCTGGATGTGGAAAGGGTGGTGGATATGGTAGTAGCGCTCCTTGCCCCGGAGCTGCTGTTCAAACGCCGCACGGGACCATACGGGACGGTCGGTAGGTCGGCGACGGATTGAGTATTCGGGCACGGTGGGGACGCTACTGCTGGAACGCGGGAAGACCCGGAGGGCTGCGAGCAACCCTCCGGGCACGTGCTTCACGAAATCAACGGTTGTTGATGTACATCGTGACTTCGAAGCCGAAACGCACGTCGCTGAAAGACGGGGTCTGCCAAGCCATGTGATATCTCCTCATTCGAGTTTGATTGCGCGCCGGTTGAGGCGCTCTACCCACACTGCGAAAATGTGGACACAGTGTTCAAGGCGTGGAAGCAGCAAGCGTGCCAGCCAAGCACCGGGCGTGCCCCCCGCAAAAACAGGCAGTTGGCGTCGCGGGCTGTGGTCTTGCCGCGGGCGCATCAGGCGAATTGGTTTTTTTGATTCAGGGGGTGGTTGTTTTGAACCAGTGTCGACTTCACATCGCCGTCAGCGCGCTCGCTGCCCCGTGATCCGCGAAGCCATCGTTACCACGCTGGCCGCAGACGGCGGCACGCACATCACGCCTCTGGGGTTCCGCGAAGAGGCCGGGCGCGTGGTCCTCGCTCCGTTCGTGCCGTCGGTGACGCTGGAGAACCTGCGGCGCGCGGGCGTCGCGGTGCTCAACTTCACCGACGACGTTCGGGTCTTTGCGGGCTGCCTGACGGGACGCCGACAGTGGCCGCTGTTGCCCGCTGAGCGGAGTCCCGTGCCCCGTCTGGCGGATTCGCTGGCGCATTGGGAGCTGGTGGTCGAGGAGGTCGCAGAGCATGCCGAACGTCCCCGGTTTTTCTGCACGGTGGTCGCGCGCACGCAGCACGCGGCCATCTGTGGCTTCAACCGCGCGC
>JAURHQ010000007.1 GCA_030833185.1 Gammaproteobacteria bacterium
CGGCCGGCTGGGACGGCGGCGCAGCGCCCGCCGGTCCAAGCAGACCCAGCCATAAGGCAAAGCCCACGGTGCTGACCAACGGGCAGTGAGGCGCCTTGCGTGGACGCGGCTTGTCGGGTGGATTAGTGGCCATCGCGCCACAGTATATTGGGGCAGACGCTGAAACGTCACCAATATGTTGCGTTCGGCACACGCTATTTGCCGCGCGGGCGGTTTACGCACCACCCCGCGCGACAGGTTTTTCGGCCGACGCCGCGGCTAGACCGTCTCCACGCCTTGCGGGAACAGGGTAATGCTGCGACCCGCCGTCGCAATTTGCTTGTTGCTGACCATGTGCTTCAGGACCTTGGTCACCATTTCCCGGGTGCAGCCCACCAGCCGCGCCAGCTCCTTGCGAGTCACGACCACCTGCTTGCCTTCCGGCAGAGACAGGGTTTCGGGCTGCGCCGAGAGGGCGAGCAGCGCACGCGCCACCCGACCGGACACATCAATAAAGGCCAGATCGCTCAATTTCTGGTTGGTCGCCCGTAGCCGTCGCGCCAGTTGGCTGGTCATCGCCACCAGCAGCGTGGGGTAGAGTTCGGTCAGTTTGGGCAGGCGGCTGTAGCTGATACGGGCAATGGCGCAGGAACTGCGCGTCCGCACCATGGCGGTCCGGCTTTTGTCCGCCGAGAAGTAGGCAATCTCGCCAAAAAACTCGCCTTCGTAGAGATAGGCCAGCACAAACTCGCGGTCTTCATCATCGGCCAGCACCACGGCTACCGAGCCCTGCACGATAAAGAACAGTTCGGTTGCGGCCTCGCCTTGTCTTACCACGGCGACGCCGGGGCCTAAACGCTGAATCTGGCACTCGGCCAGGAAGGGCTGCAGAAAACGGGGCTCGAGCAGGCTTGGAGAAGTCATGCATCACCGGTCCTTGGAGAGGGTCGCCGAATCCTTTATCGGCAAAGTAGCGGAGGCTTGAGACAAATCAAGCCACAGCGCTCACGGCGGGCTTACCGGTGCTTGCAGCAGCGCGTCCACCGAGTCGGCAGCGGCGCCGGACGGCGTTGGCCGCAAAGCCTGCAGCGTCACCCAGCGCCGCGCGGCCCGGTCGTAGCGGAAGTGTGCGATTGGCGTCCCTTGCGCGTCCTGCCGGAAGCTGCGCACTAATTCGCCCGCCACCAGTTTCAGGTCTTCACGGGTCGCGGCCGGCAAGGGACGTGCCGGCGTTAGCGGCGCAAGGTCCAGCGATTCAAACGCATTCGCGAGCCATTTCCAGCCGCGTAACTCGGGCGCGACGTCTGGTTCAAGGGCGGCGGTGCTGATCAACAGTTCGGGCGTCGCGTCGGCGTCCAGGTCGAGCGCCCAGCACCCGCGCAGCGCGCCGACGCCGGCCACATCCATGCGGGTCAGGATGTCGCTGCCGTCGGTGACCGTGATATCCAGCCGATCGGCCTCAACCGTTACCGCCACCGCCACCGTCCCGAGCCTCACCGCGCAGGTCTCAGCCGGCGCCGCCTGAGCCGGCAAAGGCAGCATTCCGCCCAGCAACAGGGCAAGCAGCCCTGCATTGATCCGGACCGCGGCGGTTTTTTGCCTTGAATTGATCACATCGAGCCCCTATCCTTTAGCACTACTCACCGATGAGTGCTAATAACACCGTTCGGCGTTCCGAGTAACCCTGAAAAAATCCAATTAGTTCGCAAGTCTTCAAGGAGAAGAGAGACCATGAAGATCCGTCCTTTACACGACCGCGTGATCATCAAACGTCTGGAAGAGGAAAAAACCTCCCCGGGCGGCATCCTTATTCCTGACTCCGCCGCCGAAAAGCCAGTTCGCGGTGAAGTCATGGCCACTGGCAACGGCAAGTTGCTGGAAAACGGCACCGTCCGTCCGCTCGACGTCAAAGTCGGCGACAAGGTGCTGTTTGGCAAGTACTCCGGCAACGAGGTCAAGGTCGACGGCGTCGACTACCTCGTGATGCGCGAAGACGACATCGTCGCGGTGCTGGGCTAAACGTCCGCGCCTCACCGCAACCCCATTACTAGAGGAATCTGAACAATGGCTGCAAAAGAAGTCCGCTTTTCCGATGACGCCCGTGCGCGCATGGTGCGTGGCGTCAACATTCTCGCCAATGCTGTAAAGCAGACGCTGGGCCCGAAAGGCCGTAACGTCGTGCTCGAGAAGAGCTTTGGCGCCCCGACCGTCACCAAGGACGGCGTCTCCGTGGCGAAGGAAATCGAACTGGAAGACAAGTTCGAGAACATGGGCGCCCAGATGGTGAAGGAAGTCGCTTCCAAGACTTCCGACATCGCTGGCGACGGCACCACCACCGCCACCGTGCTGGCCCAGGCCATCGTGCGTGAAGGCATGAAGGCCGTCACCGCCGGCACCAACCCGATGGACATCAAGCGCGGTATCGACAAGGCCGTGGCCGCTGCCGTGGCCGAGCTGGGCGCGATTTCCAAGCCCTGCACCGACACCAAGGCGATTGCCCAGGTCGGCACGATTTCCGCCAACTCCGACACCAACATTGGCGACATCATCGCCAAGGCGATGGACAAGGTCGGCAAGGAAGGCGTGATCACCGTTGAGGAAGGTTCCGGCCTCGAAAACGAGCTGGACATCGTGGAAGGCATGCAGTTTGACCGCGGCTACCTCTCCCCGTACTTCATCAACAATCAGGAAAACATGAGCGTTGAACTCGAAGAGCCGCTCATCCTCCTGCACGACAAGAAGATCTCCAACATCCGTGACCTCCTCCCGGTGCTGGAAGGCGTGGCCAAGTCCGGCCGTTCGCTGCTGATCATCTGCGAAGACGTCGAAGGCGAAGCGCTGGCGACCCTCGTCGTCAACAACATGCGCGGCATCGTCAAAGTGGCCGCCGTCAAAGCCCCGGGCTTCGGCGACCGCCGCAAGGCCATGCTGGAAGACATCGCCGTGCTAACCGGCGGTCGCGTGATCGCTGACGAAATCGGCCTGTCGCTCGAGAAGACCGAAATGACCGATCTGGGTCGTGCGAAGAAGGTGCAGATCTCCAAAGAGAACACCACCATCATCGACGGCTTTGGCGATCAGAAGCAGATCGAAAACCGCGTCCAGCAGATCCGCGTCCAGATCGAGGAAACCACCTCCGATTACGACCGTGAGAAGCTGCAGGAACGCGTGGCCAAGCTGGCCGGCGGCGTGGCCGTCATCAAGGTTGGCGCGGCGACCGAAGTCGAAATGAAGGAAAAGAAGGCCCGCGTCGAAGACGCGCTGCACTCCACCCGCGCTGCGGTTGAAGAAGGCGTGGTCCCGGGCGGCGGCGTGGCGCTGCTGCGTGCACAGGCCAAGGCCCGTGCTGTCGTCGGCGACAACCATGACCAGCAGATCGGCATCAACATCCTGGTGCGTGCGCTGGAAGAACCGATTCGCCAGATCGTGGCCAACGCCGGCGTCGAGCCGTCCGTGGTCGTGAACAAGGTCAACGAAGGCACCGGTAACTTCGGTTACAACGCCCAGACCGGCGAATACGGCGACATGATCGCCATGGGCATTCTGGACCCGACCAAGGTCTCCCGTTCTGCCCTGCAGAACGCGGCCTCCGTGTCCAGCCTCATCCTGACCACCGAAGCCATGGTTGCCGAAGCGCCGAAGCGTGACGGCGGTGCCTCGGCCGGCGGCCCGGACATGGGCGGCATGGGCGGCATGGGCGGGATGCCCGGCATGGGCATGATGTAAGCCTCGCGCTTACCTCAAGGCCTGAAGGGAAGCCCCGCCTCGGCGGGGCTTTTCTTTTGGTGAGCGGCGAGTTTAGTCGCCGATTTTCTTGTCCAGATGCGGCATCGTGTCGGTCTCGCCGCGCCGCATGTAGCGCGCCTCGTCCCCGCTGCGGGTGACGTTCTCATACACCCCGTCGTCGCGTTTCACGAGCTTGGTGAAGCCCATGTTGCGGATTTCGGCGTTGCTCTTGGGCACCGCGATGCCCGGCGGCGTCAGCACCTTGCGCACGGGGGACAGAAAGTCGGTCTCGCCGAGCGGGACCTGCGCCGCGTAGCACACCTCGCCCCAGGTCGAGAGTTCGTGATCAATCCCGTGCCGGACCTCTACGGTCTGGCCGTTTTCCTCGCAGTGATAGATGTAAACCGGCATGTGCTTCCGTGTTCCGCGCGTCGCTGTGACAGAAGATGGCCAGCGGCGAGGCGATTCGCAAGGGCCACGGCTATACTCGGCGCACGCGAGTCCCGGAGCTGCCCCATGCTGCAAATCGAACAAATTCCCTGCCTGAGCGACAACTACGTCTATCTGGTCCACGAGCCTGCGCAGGGACTGACGGCGGTGGTCGATCCGGCTGAAACCGCCCCGGTGCTGGCCGCGCTCGCCGCACACGGCTGGCGCCTGACGCATATTCTCAACACGCATCACCACTACGACCACGTCGGCGGCAATCTGGAACTGAAGGCCGCCACCGGCTGCAAGATCGTTGGCCCGCGCGCCGACCGCGAGCGCATTCCCGGCATCGATGAGGAAGTCGCCGACGGCGACACCTACGCCTTCGGCGCCCGCACGGCGAAAGTCTTCGACGTACCCGGCCACACGCGCGGTCATATTGCCTACTGGTTTGGCGAGGACGCGGCGCTCTTCTGCGGCGACACCCTGTTTGCGCTTGGCTGCGGGCGGCTGTTTGAGGGCACGCCGGTGCAGATGTGGGACTCGCTGTCGAAGTTGCGCGCGCTGCCTGGCGACACCCGCGTCTTTTGCGCGCACGAATACACCCAGTCGAACGGCCGCTTTGCGCTCAGCGTGGAGCCCGGCAACGCCGCGCTGGTAGCCCGCATGCAGGAGGTTAACCGCCGGCGCGCGGCAAATGAGCCCACCGTGCCCTCGCGACTGGCCGAAGAACTGGCGACCAATCCGTTCCTGCGACCCGACAGCGCGGAAATCCAGCACACCGTAGGGCTCGTCGGCGCGCCGCTGGCGGAAGTCTTCGGCGCCACGCGGGCGCGCAAAGACACGTTTCGCGGCTAGCCCGCGCGCAGCCGCGCGGCCAGCGCGGCAATCTCGTCCAGCCGCGCCAGCGCGCCCTCGTCGGCCTGCGGCAGCAGGTAAACAAGTTTGCGAAAGCCGCTCGCGATCCATGCGCGGGCGTCGGCTTCCTCGCGCGGGGCGTCCATCAGGGTCAAGGTGAGTTCATCAAAATTGCGCCCGACGTTGTCGCAGGCCGCGCGCAGATCGGTCGGCGCATCGCCCTTGTAGATGCCGCGATAGACAATCCAGCCGTCGGCATAGTCCGCCACCCGCCCGGGGACAGACTTGGAGTTCGAGCCGATCCACACCGGCGGCCCACCCGCCTGCAGGGGCTTGGGGTACGAGGCCATCGGGCCGAAGTTCACGAAGTCGCCGGCGAACTCCGCCAGCTCCTCGGCCCAGATTTGGCGCACGGCCAGCGTCCGCTCGCGGGTGATTTTCCAGCGCTGTTTGAACTCGCTGCCGTGGTTGCGCATGGCGGTTTCCAGCGCGCCACCGGCGACGCCAAGAATCACCCGCCCGTTCGACATCAAATCGAGCGAAGCCACCGCTTTAGCGGTGTTGATGGGATCGCGATGCGTCATCAGACACACCGCAAAGCCCAGCAACAGGCGCTCGGTCACCGCGGCGGCGCCGGCCAGCGCGACAAAAGGGTCGTAAAGCCGGGTCAGCGGATCCATCAGTCCGTCGACCGGCGGCCAGTCCTGGCGACGGTCGAGCGGCATGTGGCTGTTCTCGGGGAACATCAGGATCTCTAGCCCGCGCGCTTCCACCTCGCGCGCAAGTTGCACCGGGGACAGCGAGCGATCGGTCGCCAGCGCGCACACGCCGAACTGCAGGGTAGAAGGTTCCAGACAGCGTTTAAGACTCATCGCGCGCTCCCGTCATTGCGTGTTCTGTGTCGAGATGCCCGTGCCGGCTCGCAGGGCGGCGACCTCGTCAGGGTCCAGCAGGCGCCACGCGCCTTTTGCCAAATCCCCGAGTATCAGCGGCCCGATGGCCACCCGCACCAACCGCAGCACCGTTAGCTCAAAGGCTGCACACAACCGGCGCAAATGCCGGTTGCGGCCCTCGTCCAGCGTGGCTTCTACCCAGGCGTTACGTTCGCCGTGGCGTAACAGCGCAAGCCGTCGCGCGCCAAGATGTTCGCCGTCCGGCATCACCACCCCGGTCTGCATCGCCGCCAGCGTGGCGGCGGTCGGCCGCGGCGAGACCTGCAGGTGATAGGTCTTGGTCAGCCCATGGGCCGGATCGGTGATGCCCGCCGCCCAGGCCGTGTCGTTGGTAAACAGCAGCAGGCCTTCGCTGGCCTTGTCGAGCCGCCCCACCGGCGCGAGCCAGGGCAGGCCGGCCGCGCGCAGACAGGTATAAACGGTGTCGCGGCCCTGATCGTCGCTGGCGGTCGTCACCAGTCCGCGCGGCTTGTTCAGCATCAGATAGACGAACTCGCCGCTGGCGACCGCCACGCCGTCCACCGCAATGTGGCTGCGGGCGGTGGTGGGCGCTTCCGGGTTGCGATTCACGCGCCCGTCCAGCATCACGCGCCCGGCGCTAATCAGCGCCACGGCGGCAGTGCGCGAGCAGTAACCCCGCTTGCTGAGCGCGCGCGCGAGCCCGCTGCGGGGAAGGGGCGATGAAGGGGTTTGCATGGCCCGGCAGTGTACTGGCTGACGAAGGGCATTCACGAAGCGCAGAATCGCTGGATGATTCGAATCCAGCACCTCTGCCACGACTATCCCGGCGTGCGCGTGTTACGCGATGTGTCCTTACAGCTCGACGCCGGCAGCATCACCGCACTGGTCGGCCCCAACGGCGCCGGCAAAACCACCCTCATGCGCTGCCTGTGCGGGCTGGAGCGCCCGCTGTCCGGTGCGATTGAAGTTGACGGCATCGACGTCATCGAAGAACCCCGCCGCTCGCACGAACGCATTGGCTATCTGGCGGATTTCTTCGGCGTCTACGACACCCTCAGCGTCGCCCAGTGTCTGCGCTATGCCGCAGCCGCCAACGGCATCGACCATGGGCTGGACGCCCGCGTCACCGAGACCGCCACCGCGCTCGGCCTCGCAGACCGCATGACGCAGGCCGCCGGCACGCTTTCGCGCGGGCTGCGCCAGCGACTCGCCATCGCGCAGGCCATCATTCACCGGCCGTGCGTGCTGGTGCTGGACGAACCCGCCGCGGGGCTTGACCCCGAAGCGCGCATCGCGCTGGCCGCGCTGCTGCGCGACCTGCAGGCGCAAGGCATGACGCTGCTGGTGTCTTCCCACATTCTGGCCGAGCTCGAGGCCTACGCCACGCATATGCTGATTATCGAAGCCGGCCGCGTGCTGCCGCTGCAGGCGCTGGCGCTAGCGCCCACCGTGGCGGCATCCCGCCAGCTGCTACTGACGCTGGCGGCGCCCGCGCCCACCGCTCCGCTGGTGCTGGCGGCACAGCCGGGCGTCGCGGCCGTCCGCCAGGACGGTAGCCTGCTGCACTTCGAGTTTCACGGGGATTTATCGGCCCAGAGCGCGCTGCTCGCGGCGCTCCTCGCCCAACAGTTGCCGGTGGCGGCCCTGCAGACGGTGACAACGGACCTGCAGCAGCGCTATCTCGACACCCTGAACGACCGCCGAGGCGTCCATGAATCCTGAATTCCAACGCAATCTCTGGCAGGAATGGACCCGCCCGCGCCTGACCAGCGCCTTCGCCGCGCTGGGCGCCATTCTGGTCCTGGCCTGGCTCGCCAACGGTCGCCTGCCGGGCGCCATCACCGCGAACGCCGCGCTGGGCTGTATCGCCATCTTTACGGTGGCGTGGGGCGCGCACCTCTGCGGCCGCTCGCTGATAGACGAATTGCGCAGCCGCACCTGGGACCAGCAGCGCATGTCTGCGCTGTCGCCGTGGCGCATGCTGTGGGGCAAGCTGCTGGGCGCGCCGGCGGTGGCCTGGGCCTGCGGCGGCGCTGCCGCCGGCGTCTATCTGCTCAGCGTGGCGCCGGGCAGCGAGGCGCTGTGGATGCTGCTCGCGCTGACCGCCGGCGCGGTGGCTTGTCATGCCGGCGCGCTGATCGGCGGCCTGATGCTGGCGCAGCGCGGCCAGCCCGCGGGCATGTCGGTCAGTCTGCGACTGGCGGCCACGCTGGGGCTGTATGCGGTGGGCAGTGCGCTGTTCAAAAGCGTTGAAGGCGTGCAGCACTGGTATGGGTTTGATTTTCCATCGCTGGCTTTCAGTGCCTGCGTGCTGGCGGCGCTCGCCGGCTGGCTGGTGTTTGGCAGCTATCGCCTGATGTGCGACGAGCTGAAAGTCCGCACCCGCCCGTGGGCGCTGGGCGGCTTCATTGGCTTCGTCGCTGTGTTCTATGCGGGCTGGCTGTACGGCCCCAACACCACGCCGCTGGCCTGGGTCACGCAGATCTGCACGCTGGGCCTTTGCGGCGCGCTGCTGGCGGCTTACGTCTGCGCCATGGCCTTCGCCACCGACCCGCTCATGCCGCGCCGACTGCTTGGCTACGCCGCGCGCGGACTGTGGCGGCGGGTGGCGGAGGAAGCGCCCCTGTGGACCGTCGCCGCGGCCTACGCGCTGCCCCTGGCCGTGCTGGCCGGCGTGCTGGGCGGTGGTCAACTGGCGATAGAGAAGACGGTCGTGCACCTCACCGGCGGCGGCGCGCTGGCGCTACTGCTCTACGCCACGCGCGATCTGGCCGTCCTCTTCGGCATTGCCTGTCGCGCCCCGCGGCGCGGCGTGGAAACTTCCCAGCTGATCTACCTCGCACTGGCCTACTGGCTGTTGCCGTCGATCGCGAGCCTCGCCGGCGGCGAGACGCTCAGCCTGCTGCTCCGCCCGGATCCCGCTCAGGCCTTAAGTGCCGTGGCGGTACTCTGCGCGCACGCGCTGCTGGCGCTGTGGTGGGCGCGCCAGATGTGGCGGCAACGGCTGGGGGAGCAGGCGCAGGACGACTGAGCGGCGCAGGTTTCAAAACACCCGGCAAAACGCCGCCCTTTTGTCAGGTTTTCTCCGCTAGGCGGTTTGCAGGCCATAGCGTTTCAATAAGCGCCCCCTGTGCGGAGCAATGCAGATGGATCTCCTTGCCTATAACAGCCTCGGTCGCGGGCTGGACATGAGCGGCTATGTGAACGGCGTGGGCGTCGTGGTGGCCGACCCCTCGGTGCAAACCTTTCTCCTTGGCGCGATTGACGACTACACGCTGGCTTATGAAGTGTCGGGCGCCCCGTGGACTTATATGACAATCACCGGCACCGCCGGCATCGACCCGGTGCTGCAGCAGTTCACCGGCGAACTCAACCTCACCGCCATCCGCTACTACGCCGCCGACGGCCTGACCGAAATGATCAGCCTGTCGGACATGAACCTCTACACCAACGTCTACACGCTGGGCACGGTGAACATTGCCAGTATGTACACCGGCGACGATCTCCTCTGGGGTAACGACTATGCAGACCACCTGCGCGGCGGCACCGGCGAAGACATCCTGTGGGGCGAAGGCGGTAACGACATCCTGAACGGCGAAACCGGGGCCGACATCATGCGCGGCGGCGCCGGCAACGATACCTACTACGTCGACGATGCCTACGACTTCACCGACGAACCCATGAGCGGCAACGCGGATCCGGGCGGGGTTGACCGGGTGTACAGCAGCATCGACTGGACGCTGGACCGCTTCATGGAAAATCTCACGCTTACCGGGTCGGGCGACCTTGTCGGCTTCGGGAATAGCCTGCGCAACGTCATTACCGGCAACAGCGGCGCCAATTTGCTCAGCGGAGTCGGCGGTAACGACACGATTAGCGGGGGCGCAGGTGACGACTTCATCGCCGGCAACACCGGCGCCGACACGCTCTCCGGCGGCAGCGGGTCGGATCTGTTCATGTTTGACAGCTCGTTGGTGGCCGGCAATGCGGACCGGATCAAAGACTTCTCCAAGCGAGATGATTACATCGGGCTGGACGATGACGTGTTTCGCAAACTGCCGGGCGCCACCGACGGCAAATTGCTGGCGGCCGCCAACTACCGCGTGGGCAGCGCCGCCCGCGACGGCAACGACTACCTCATCTACAACCCGGCTAAGGACCACCTGCTCTACGACAGCGATGGCAGCGGTCCGCGGGCGCCGGTCCTGATCGCAACGATCACACTCAGCGGCAGCAGCGCACCGGCAGCCTCAGACTTCATTCTCTACAGCTAGCGGCTCAGTCTTCCCGCGCCAGCGGTTCAACCTCGTGGAAGCGGCCGAAGTCCACGTGCTCCACGCCGTCGTCGTGGATGCTGAAAATGTCGGTGTAGCGGTGATGCCAGCGCAGGTCGTCGTGCTCGTAATAGTGACGGGCGCGCACTTCCTGTCCGTAGGTTTCATCGTGGCCGCTGATCACCACGGCGAAGCCGGCGCGGCGCGCCGCCAGCGATTCCGGCGTTTCACCAAATAGCGGGCTGTCCGCATCCACCTGATGGAACAGCGTCCAGCTGAGCGCAAACAGCGGACTGTCGTCGCGTTCCAGATTGAGGCGCTGGAAGCGGCGGGTGCGCTCGGCGCCCTCGCCCACGTTGGCGACGTACCACAGCTTGGCTTGCGCATCCGACAAAAAATTATGCCGGCTGTTGGCGACGCGCAGACAGAACACCCACTGGCCCTCGCGCTGGGTCATCAGCGGATGGCGGGCAAACAGCACGTGCGCCCGCGGTCGCGTGAAGCGGGCGAAGCTCAAGCCGGTCATCACCGCGAAGCTCGCAATGCCCACAATGATTTCCGCCATCGCCACCGCATGGCCGTACAAATTGCCCGGCAGGAAGCCGCCGAAGCTGACAGTGCCAAACACTTCGAAGGCGAAAAAAAAGACCTCGCCAAAATTAGGGCTGCGCGGACCGGTGACCGATCCGGGCACCAGCCAGAACAAGATGGCGAACAGCAGATTTACCGTCAGCATGTAGGCGGCGTACCAGAGCGCGAGCCGCCCCCACGACATCGCCATGCACTGGTGAAAAAGATCGCCCCAGAAGCGGCGCTGGAAGCCGCGCCCGAACACCTGCCGGTGCCCGATGCGAATTTCCCAGTCGTGCCGGTGTCCGCGGTGCCTGTTCGACATGCCCAGTTTCCCCTCGAGCTTCAGCGCAGCACCGCGCGGGGCGCGGCCCGCGCCAAGCCGGCCACGTTGACCGCATGCGCCAGGATGAACATCAGCGCAAAGCCGGCGATTGCCCCGGTCAGCCAGGCATCCTGTGGATTCAAATCCAGCGTGGCGCGTAGCGCGGGCGCGCTCAGCAGCCAGACCAGCGGCGACAGCGCGATGCCGTGGCCAAGCACGGTCCATTGTTGAACCAGCGCCCAGCACGCGCGCCGCGCGGCGAGCCCTGCCAGCAACAGGCAAACGCCCCACAGCAGGCCCAAGCCCCACCAGTAGCTGGGCATCGACAGTCCGCCGGCGGCGCCGGTGCCCAGCACCGTGCCGATGGCCATCCCGCACAGCGCCGCGAGCGCGCTGCAGCCCAGGTAAACCCCTAGACGATCCCGCAGCCGCTGCGGGTTTTCCCACAGCGAAGGCCCCAGCCACAGCACCGCCGCCAGCGCCGCGACATACACCACAAACAGCCCGCGCCAGTTGGCGATCGCCGCCGCCTCATGGGCGATCGCCCCGGCGCTGGCATGACTGCCCAGCAGACCGGTGGCGCTCGACCAGCGCAGCAGAAACTGGTCCGCCACCAGCAGCAGGCAGACCCCGCCCAAGGCCAGGGCTAATCCGGGCAACCAGCGCGGCAGCACCGGCACGCTGGCCGTGGGCGCCGGCCAGCGCCCGACGCTCAGGCACCAGAGACCGACCATGGCGCAGAGCGGCAGCAGAAAGGTGGTAATCGCGAGGTTGGTCTCGGCCTGCGTCCAGCCCGGCAGGGCAAGGCCATACAGGGCCCACAGGATGCGCAAGCCCGGCGCGGTCAGCAGCAGCCCGAAGTTGTAGGCCAGCCAGGCCCGATGCTGCGCGACCTCGCCGCGACGGATCGCCCGATAGGCCAGCCAGCCGGTGACCAGCACCATGGCGTTCAGGCCCCACAGCCCCAGTGCAAACGGCGCCCCGGTGTACACGCCGTCGAGCCCGGTGATGGCGAGATACATCATCCCGCCGCTCATGCTGACGAGTTCCGCCAGCAGATAGATTTTGCCCATCGCGCGGTGCAGGGCCGGGCGCCGCTGGCGCAGCCCGTTCATGAACTGGAACGGCCCCAGCGCCATCGCAATCGCGGCCAGCGTGGTGTGCATCAGCATGAACGGCAGACCGGCGCTGTAGGCCGCGTGCTGGGCGCGATGCACCGAGCCCGCGCCCAGGGCGTACTCGTCGCCCACGCTCCACGCCAGCAGGCGCAGCCACCAGCCTTCGCGGCCGGCCGCAAAGCTGATGAAGTAGTCAGCGGCCAGCACCGCATAGAACAGGCAGACCAGCAGGAAGCCGGTCCACAACAGCGCGACCAGCGCCGATGCGCGTGGGACGGGGCCAACAGAGTCGAGCGCGAGGCTGCTGCTCATACCGATGCTTCCGATGGGCGATGGCGCACAGTGTAGACACGCCCGGGGTTCGCACAGCAAGCGATAATACGCCACCGGATTTCGCTACACTCCGCGCCCTGCCCGGATCACGGGCCCACCCTGGCCCGACGCCAACGCGCGCGCTCCGCCCCACATGATGAGGTCCCGTTTCATGTCCACACACGCATTCCGGTCGCTCGCCGTGCTCGCCCTCGGTCTGGGCGCGGTCAGCGCGGCCCACGCCGCCCCTTACAGCGGCGCCTACGTGGGCGTCGGACTTGGCTACGCGGCGGGCCACGACGATGGCCTTGAAATCCCCAGCGATCCGACCTACGCCTTTTCGACCAAGACCGACAGCGACGGCGGCCTCTTCTCGGTCGCCGCGGGCTACGACCTGTTGCTCACCGCGCGCTGGGTGCTCGGACTTGGCGCAGAGGCGCAGATCCGCGACTTGAACACCTTCACCTATCAGCGTTTGAACGGCGTGCCCAGCAATGTGGACAGCGACCGCAGCTATGAGGACCCGATTAAGTTCACGTCCAATTTTGCGACCACCCTGGGGCCGCGCCTCGGTTATCTGTTCAACGATGGCGCCACCTTGTTCTACACCAGCACCGGGCTTTCGATCGCGCGCGTTTCGCGCAGCTTTGGCTGCACCGGCGCCTGCAGTTTTGCGCCCGATCAGGTGACGTCGATTACCCAGACTGACTGGCAAACCGGCTGGGCGCTGGGGCTTGGCGTCGAACACCGCATCGGCGCCCACGCCAGCCTGCTCGTTGACTTTCACCACGCCGACTTTGGCACCGAACTGGTCGACACCAGCCCGATGTATCCCGGCGCGCGCGAGCGTCAGGCGTACAGCGAAGACGTGCTGCGGTTTGGCATCAACTACCGCTTCTAAGGCGCCGGATCTCGCACCGTCATGAGTGATCTGAATACGCCGCAGCGTGAGGCCGTGCGCTACACCGACGGCCCGCTGCTGGTGCTGGCCGGCGCGGGCAGCGGCAAGACGCGGGTAATCGCCCAGAAAATTGCCTACCTCGTCACGCAGTGCGCGGTCGCACCCGATCACATCGCGGCGATTACCTTCACCAACAAGGCCGCGCACGAAATGAGCGAGCGCGTCGCGCCGCTCTTGCCGCGCAGCGGGCGCGCCAAACCCTGGATCTCCACGTTTCACCGGCTTGGGCTTCGGATCCTGCGCGAGGAATACGCGGCCATAGGCTATCGCGAGCGCTTCACGCTGTTCGATATGCGCGACGTGGAAAGCGTGATTGCCGATATTGCGCGCCGCCAGCTGGGCTCCAACGACTTCGACGCCCGCCAGCTCGCCAGCGCCATTTCCAACTGGAAAAGCGGACTGATTAGCCCGGAGCAAGCGGTGTCTACCGCCAGCGACCCGCGGGACAAAGCCGCTGCCCGCTGCTTTGGCGAATACGCGAAAACGCTGAAGGCCTACAACGCGGTCGACTTCGACGATCTCATCACGCTGCCGGTGCAATTGTTTCGGGCAGATTCGGATCTGCGTTTCCGCTGGCAGGTCAAACTGCGCTGGCTGCTGGTCGACGAATATCAGGACACCAACAGCGCGCAGTACGAACTGATCAAGCTGCTCGCGCAGCCCGAAGGCCGGCTGACCGCGGTGGGCGACGACGACCAGTCCATTTACGCCTGGCGCGGCGCGCGTCCCGAAAACCTCGCCACGCTGGCGCGCGATTTTCCGCAGCTGAAAGTCATCAAGCTGGAGCAGAACTACCGCTCGATGGGCGTCATTCTGAAAGCCGCCAACAAGCTCATTGCGCACAATCCGCACGTGTTCGACAAAAAGCTCTGGAGCGAACGCGGGCACGGCGACAAAATTCGCGTGCGCGCCGCGAGCGACGAAGTCAGCGAGGCCGACACCGTCGCCAACGACATCGGGCATCACCGCATGATGCACACGCGAAAGTGGAGCGACTACGCCATCCTGTTTCGTAGCAACTATCAGGCACGACCCTTTGAGCAGGCGCTGCGCGAGCGCGAGATCCCGTATGTCATTTCCGGCGCGCGTTCGTTTTTCGACGCCACGGAGATCAAGGATCTGGTGTGCTACATGCGGCTGGTCACCAATCCGGGCGACGACAACGCGCTCTTGCGCGTCATCAACGCGCCGCGCCGTGGCATCGGCACGGCCACGCTGGAAGTGCTGGTCAAGGCCGCCTCCGACGCACAGTGCAGCCTGAAGGACGCAGTCGGCGAGCACGGCTTCTTCAGCAAAATCGCGCCCCGCAGCCTCAAGCCCGCGCAGGAGTTCGTGCAGTGGGTAGAGGCCATGCATCGCCGCGCCGAAGATGAGCCGCCGTTGGCATTGCTACGGGTGATGCTGGCGGATATTGGCTACGAGGACTGGATCAAGCAAACCAGCGACACCGAGCAAGACGCCACCCGTCGCTGGAACAACGTGGGTGAACTGATGAACTGGGTGGGGCGCATCGCCGACCGCGACGAGGGCCGCAACATGGCCGACATCGTCACCGCGCTGACGCTCTACGACATTGCCGAACGCAAGGACAGCGAAGACGAGGAAGACGCCGTGTCACTGATGACGCTGCACGCGGCCAAGGGACTCGAGTTTCCGCACGTGTATCTGGTGGGCTTCGAGGAGAACCTGCTGCCGCATCGTTCCAGCATCGAAGCCGACACCATCGAAGAAGAGCGACGGCTCGCGTATGTCGGCATCACCCGCGCCGAGCAAACGCTGGCGCTGTCCTGGGTGAAGGCGCGCAAGCGCTTCGGCAAGGTGGAATCCTGTCAGCCGAGCCGTTTTCTGGAAGAACTGCCGCGCGAAGAACTGCGGATGGACGATTCGCCCGAAGACGCCGCCGCCGCGCGGGTCACGGGACGCTCGACGCTGGCGCAGCTCAGGGGGCTGCTGAAGTAGCGGCCCCGCCGTAAAGGCGCTCGTACACCCCGCCCTGGGTCAGCAACTCTTCGTGCCGGCCGTGCTCCACAATGCGCCCGTCGTCGAACACGCACACGCGGTCGGCTTCTTTTACGGCCGACAGGCGATGCGCCACGATCAGCATCGTGCGGCCGCTCAAACGTCGGCGCAGCGCGGCGTGGATCTTCGCTTCGGTTTCCTGATCGAGCGCGGAGGTGGCCTCATCCAGAATCACGATGTTGGGGTCGTTCAACAGCAGGCGCGCGATCGCCAGACGCTGACGCTGGCCGCCCGACAGTCGAATGCCGTCGCGCCCAATCACGCTCTGCAGCCCCTGCGGCATCGCCGCCACGAAGTCGGCCAGCTCCGCATCGCGCAGCGCCGACCATAGCGCTTCCTCGCTGAACGCCGCGCCCAAGGTCAGGTTGTTGGCAACCGTATCGTTGAACAGCGCCGGGTGTTGCAACACCGTGCCGACGTGACCGCGTATGCGTTGAAAGCCGATCTCCTGCACCGGCACGCCGTCGATCAGCAGGTCGCCCGAGGCCGGCGGATACAGCCCCAGAATGACCTGCACCAGCGTAGATTTGCCGCCGCCGCTGGCACCAACCAGCGCCACGCGCTCGCCGGGCGCGATATGCAGGTTAATGCCGTCCAGCACCAGCGGGCCGTCGCCATAGCGAAAGCGGATCTCGCGCAGGGTGAGTGCGTTGGTGCGTTGTCCCGCGAAGGGATTATGCAGCGCCGGGTATTGCGGCTCCTGGGCCAGTGCGAGCAGGCGATTGACGCGCTCCAGCGCGGCGCGCGCCGCCTGCCAGGACACGCGCAGCGAAAACAGCGTGTCGACCGGCGTCAGCATGAACCACAGATAGCCGAACACCGCGATCATCTGCCCCAGCGTCAGCGACGAGAACACCACCATCAGCATCGCCACCGCGCGAAAGCCGTCGATCCCGATCAGAAACACCGCAAACGACAGCCGGCTCGCCGCGTCGCTGCGCCAGGAGAAGGCCGCCGCATGCACGCGAATCTCGCGCGCCAGATCGATCACGTGGTTCAAGTAATGCCGCTCGCGATTCGCCGCGCGCAGCTGATGAATGGCTTCCAGCGTTTCGGTCAGCGCTTCCTGAAACGCCTGCAGCGCGGCGTTCTCGCGCTTCTTCAGTTCCTTGGTGCGGCGGGTGATCAGCACCGTGGCGTAGACCGTGACGGGATTCATCAGCAGGATGAAAAGCGCCAGCTGCCAGTGCATCCACAGCAGCACGCCGGCCGCCCCGGTCAGCGTAAGAATCGCAATCAGGAGCCGGCTGATGGTCTCGCCCGTGAAGCTGTCGATGGTCGCCAGATCGATTGTTAGATGCGAGGCCACCGTGCCGCCGCCCAGCCCTTCGTATTCCGCCATCGACACGCGTTCCAGCCGTCGCAGCAGCCGTTCGCGCAGGGTGAAGATGAGCGATTTGGCGACCTGCGAAAACTCGCGCTGCTGCCACACCTGCAGCACCAGCGTGGCGAGCCGCAGCAGCACCGTCACCGCAAGTATCGCCAGCACATAGCCGAGCGGCGTCTGCCAGTGCGCCGGCAAGATCGGGTTGAGGTGCGCGAGCAAGGTGCCCGGCTTGTGCAACAGGACTTCGTCGACCAGCAGGGGCATCAGGAGCGGCACCGGCACCGCGCAGAGGGCGGCGGCCAGCGCCACCAGGTGCGCGATCGTCAGGCGCCGGCGATGGGGCAGCGCGAGGCGAAAAATATCGGGCCAGCGGTATTGCCGGGACTCATCGTCGGCGTGCGCGGAATCGCGGGAGAAATCGGAGCTGGCACGCATGGACGGGGTTCCTTCGCACGGGGACTGCAGAGGCCCTACGTCCTGCGGACGCAAATGGGCCATGACTTGATCGCAGGCGGGTCGGGCCTCGGCCCAAGGCCCTAGGATGGCCGAGGGCCAGGACACACCTTAAGGCATTTCGCTCTGGTTCCTGCGCCCTCCGGGAGATTGTGCTGATGCGAGGCAAGGACATTGCGCTGGGCGGCCTGCTGACGTTGGCGATACTGGTGTTGCCGCTCTGGTGGTTGGGCAGCACGCACGCGCAAAACACCGCGCCCCCCTGCGGCAGCTATCAGGCCGACTGGTCCGACGCGCAGGCTTTCCAGCCGGGCTGCCTGCAACTGGGCCCGCCGCCGCAGGCCCTGCCGCCGCCCGGCGATCCGGCCAGCCAATGGGCGGCCGACGCGTCTCGTTTGAATACCAATGACGCCCTGCAATTGCAGTGGGAGCGCTCGCTGGGCGACTGGCAGGACGCGAGCGGCCAACGCTGGGGCTCGCAGCCGCTGGCGGTCTCCAGCGCCTTGAACACGGTGGGCACGATGCAGGTGGAAAGTCCGGTCGCGGATCTGCGGCTGGTGTTCAAAGGGGTGATGCCGGCGGTAGGCGCGGTGCGCTGCGGTGAGGCGCTGCCCCTGCTGGAAGCCCGCCTCGACTCCTCCACGCTGCGCAGTTGGGACCGGGTGCTGCCCTCTACGCGCCGCGTGATTCTGTTGCGCTGTGCCCGACCCGGCCCGCTGCGTATCGATGTGGCCAAAATGTTCAGCGGCAGCGTGGGCGGGCGCTTCGAGATTTATCGCAACGACCCGCATCTGCGCCCGCTGGACGGCACCGGCCTGCCCGGCCCCACCGGCACCGCGAGCGATGTGGTGCTTGACCTGCGCGCCACCGGCTGGCGCAGCAGCCTGTTGCGCACGCCGGTCACCGGCATTCAGGGCAACGGCATGCTGCTGGTGACGGTGCCGACGGGCGGCGCCACCGGTGCCTCCATTCAGTATCCGATCCCCGCCGCACGCCGCAGCGAGTTGATGTTCTCTCGCATGGTGATGCGGATTGCCTACGACTGGCCGGCCACCACCGGCGGCAAATATCCGGGGCTCGCCAATACGGGCGCCACGGTGCGCTCTGGCGGCATCGCGGGCTGGGGCGGCCGCAAGGCCGACGGCCTGCACTGGTCGGCGCGCACCAACCGGGCCAACCCGGTAGCGGGTGCCTGGACGGCGAGCCATCAGGGCTGGGGCACTTACGTCTACCGCCTGAACCACGAAAGCCTGAACGGCGACGTGCGCTGGAGCACACGGCCGCTGCCGAAGGGCGAGTTTGTGGTCATCGACCAGATGGTGAAGCTGAACGGGGTGAATGCCGACGGCACGCCGCGCGCGGATGGCGAAGTCGCCTACTGGCTGAACGGCGAGCTGGTAAACCGCTTCACAGGCATCATTTTCCGCAACCAGACCAGCACCGGCAGCCTGCCGGAAAGCTTCTGGCTGGACGTCTACGTAGGTGGCACCGGCTATGTCGCGCCCTACCCGCACACGGTGCTGTTTGCCGATGTGCAGGTGTCGAGTCGTCGTCTGCCGTTTGATCCGCTGGTGCTGGCGCGGCTCAACGCCAACACCCGCCAAACGCCCCCGTAGGGCGCCGGAGCCTCAGCCCGCCGGGTTCTCCATCAGCCACTCGACGGCGGAGAGTCGCGGCGCGTCGGGCTTGCTGCCCAGGCCGGCAAAATCGAAGGCCACCGGGTCGGCGAGGTGAGAGAGCGTGACGTTCTGCAGGCTGCGAAACACGTTTTCAACCCGCCCCGGGTGGGCCCGCTCCCAGTCGTGCAGCATCTGCTTGATGGCGCGGCGCTGCAGATGATCCTGCGAGCCGCACAAATTGCAGGGAATGATCGGGAACGCCCGCGCCTCGGCGTAGCGGGTGATGTCTTCCTCGCGGCAGTAGGCCAGCGGTCGAATGACGATGTGCGCACCGTCGTCGGACTGCAGCTTGGGCGGCATCGCCTTCAGCTTCGAGCCGAAGAACATGTTCAGGAACAGCGTTTCCACGATGTCATCGCGGTGGTGACCCAGCGCGATCTTGGTGATGCCATTGGCCGCCGCCCAGGTGTAGAGGCTGCCCCGCCTCAGGCGTGAGCACAGGCCGCACATGGTCTTGCCTTCCGGCACCACGCGTTTGACCACGCTGTAGGTGTCCTGCTCCAGGATATGGAACGGCACGCCGAGCGCGGTGAGGTACTCGGGCAGGATGTGTTCGGGGAAATCCGGCTGCTTCTGGTCAAGATTGACCGCGATGAGGTCGAAGTCGATCGGGGCTTTCTTCTTCAGCGCGAGCAGGATGTCGAGCAGGGTGTAGGAGTCTTTGCCCCCCGACAGACAGACCATCACCCGGTCGCCGGCTTCAATCATGTTGAAGTCGGCAATCGCCTTGCCCACCGCGCGGCGCAGGCGCTGCTGCACCTTGCCCTGCTCGTGGCGAACGCGGTCGGCGCGGAGGGCGGGCGGGGCAATCACGTGCTCGTTCACAGGGTGTTCCGACAGCTGGAGAGGGGGCGATCCTGACAGAGCCGCTGGTCGCGTGCTACCGGCAGATCAGGGCGCAGCGCGCAGCGCTTTCAGCTCGGCGCGCAGGCGGCGGGCCGCCTCGGCGTTGCCGCCCATGAAGCCCGGCGCTTTTTCGTAGAACTCGGCTAAATCGGCCACGACCTCGGGGTCGCGCGGGGCCAGCGCATAGGCGCGCTCGAAGCACTCGCGGGTCTTGCGCGCCAGGCTAAAGGCCTTGAACGGACCGGCCTCCTCGGCCAGCCGGCCGGCAGCCCGGCCCGCCCACAGCAGGTAGACGGGCTGCTTGGGCTCGTCTTGCAGGGCCTGCTCGAAGGCCACCAGCGCGGGGGCGAAAGCGCGACGCTCGAAGTCGGCCTTGCCACGCAAAAAAGCCTCGGCGGCGGAGTCGCCGGCCGAGGCCTTGAGCAGGAGAAGGAAGACTCCCGCGACCCCCAGCAGGGGTCGCGAGAGGAGGGGGAGTTTGGCCAATCGACGGTCGGTAAGCCACAACATCGTGAGAAGCTTCGCCTGTTGTCGCCTGTTCCGCTTAGCGCCGCGTCCGCCGAGCGCCGACTGGTGAGGCGCACTGTGCAGGCGTGAACTTGAATGGCGGCTGAACTTCGATCATCCGACCAGCAATTCGGCGAGTGCGATCCGCTCCAGATCGTTTAGCCCCACGCCGCGGGCCAGAAAATCGTCGAAGGAGCCAAAGACCCGCTCGGCAGCTTGCAGCGCGGTGTCGAGATAGTCCGCGCTGGCGCACATGATTTGCTCGACCGCGGCGGCCGGCGCGCCGTCGGTGAACAAGGCCACCGGCCGGCGCTGAAAGTTGGAGATCACATAGTCCTCAATCACGTCCTGCCGCCCCACCCCGATGGCCAGCAGCAGCACGGCACTGGCGATGCCCGTGCGATCCTTGCCGCTCGCGCAGTGAAGCACCGCCGGTCGGCCCTCCTCGCGCAGCAGGCCGCGGTAAACCCCGGCGAGGCAGTCGGTGTGGTCGAGGATCAGCCGCTCGTACTGGCTCTGCATTGCCCGGCGGGTGTCCTCGGCCGACCAGGCGCCGCTGTTCACCGCCTCGAACATGTTCAGATTGCCCTGCGGAATGAAGCCGAAGGCGTGCTGCACCGGCGGCGGGACCGGCAGACGGTTGGGGTGGCGGGTGCGTTCGTCCTCGGTTCGCAGGTCGTAGATCGCCCGCACGCCCAGTTCGGCCAGCGCCGCCTGGTCGCCTACCGTCAGCGTCGCCAGCGCGTCCGAACGATAAACCACGCCCGGGCGGGTCCGACGACCGTCGGTAGTCCTCAAGCCGCCCAGATCGCGGCAGTTACAGGCGCCTTCGAACGGGATCCGGCGGTGGGCGTGTCGTTCCAGCAGTTCGTCGCTCATGCGTAGCGGGCTTTCTTTCGGGGAATGGCTGTGGCGGGCGAATATGCCGGAGCGCCCCCGCGATTGCACGCCGCGCTGCCCCACGGGCCCACCTTCTTCTGTAGGAGCGGCGCGTGCGCCGCGATTCTTCGGGGCGCTGTCGTTACTTCCATCGCGGCGTACACGCCGCGCCTGCAGATGGCGGGTCGACCGCGACGGGTTTGGCTTGGTCTACCTTGCGCGACAAGCCAGAATGCGGCCCGGTCCTATTCACGAGCGCGTCGCATGTCCCAACCCGTCCGCATTTACCTCATCCGCCACGGCGAGGCCGCCGCCAGCTGGGACACCGCCGTTGACCCCGGCCTGTCCGAAGCCGGCCATGCGCAGGCGCGGGCGCTGCTGCCACAGTTTTCGGGCCCGGTGCCCCATCAGGCCACCGCCCGCCTCGTCAGCAGTCCGCTGCAGCGGGCCCAGCAAACGGCGGCACCGCTGGCCGCCCACTGGGGCCGGCCGGTCAGCATCGAAGACGGGGTTCGGGAATTGCCCTCGGCCGGCGTGCCGCTGGACGCGCGGCGGGCCTGGCTGACGGCAATCATGGCCGCCCGCTGGCCGGCGGTCGACGCCCCGCTCCACGCCTGGCGCGAGCGGGCCTGGCAGGCGCTGCTGGCCTGTCAGACAGAGACGGTTTTCTTCACCCACTTCATGGTCATCAACGCGCTGGTGGGCCGCGCAATGGGCGACGAGCGGCTGGTCGTGTTTGAGCCCGACTACTGCTCGGTCACCGAATTGCTGCTCGACGGCGGCCATTGCTCGCTCGTCGCGCTTGGCAAGGCGCGGAACACCCTCGTACTGTAGCCGCCAGCCACCAGCCGGAGCCCGCCCATGACCGCCCGAACCGTCCTTACCAGCTACCGCGCGGTCGACACCAGCGATGGCGCCGGGGTCAAACTGAAACGCGCGCTTGGCCAGCATCCGGGGGCGCGGCTCGACCCTTTCCTGATGCTCGATTTTTTCTCGTCCGACGACCCGGACGATTACATCGAAGGCTTCCCGGCCCACCCGCACCGCGGCTTCGAGACCGTCACCTACATCGTCGACGGGCACATGCTGCATGAGGACCATCTCGGCAATCGCGGCGACCTGAAAGCGGGCGGCGTGCAGTGGATGACCGCCGGCCGCGGCATCATCCATTCCGAAATGCCCCAGCAAACGGCCGGCCTGCTGCGCGGCTTCCAGCTGTGGATCAACCTGCCGGCGAAAGAAAAAATGAAACCGGCGGGCTACCGCGATATTCCCGCCGAGGAAATGCCGGTACTAAGCGCCCCCGGCGCGCGGGTGAAACTGGTCGCCGGCAGCCTCAGCCTCGACGGCAGCAGCGCCACCGGCCCCATCAATGGGTTAAGCACCGAACCGCTCTACGCGGATGTGATGCTCGACGCCGGCGCCAGCGTCACCCTGCCGGTCAAGGCGGGCCTTAACGCCTTCCTCTACGCCTTTGAAGGCAGCGTGCAGGCGGCCGGCACCGAGGTGCCGATGGGCAGCGCGGCGATTCTGAACGACGGCGACGAACTCACCTTAAGCGCCGGCCCGCGGGGCGGCCGCGTGCTGCTGGTCGCCGGGCGCGCCATCGGCGAGCCGGTCGCGCAATACGGACCGTTCGTGATGAATACCCGCGATGAACTGGAACAGGCGGTCAACGACTACCGCACCGGGCGACTCACGGCATAAAACCGGGGCGCCGCCGCCGCAGCCAGCGGCACGAACGACAACAACAGGCATGGGGAGTACGGACATGAGCAGACAGCGAGGTCTTTCGCTGGCCCTTGGGCTGGCGGCATTGCTAGGCGTCGGGCAGGCCGCCGGCGCGGCGACCACGGTCGATGGCGCGGCCATCGCCAACGAACAGGACAGCGCCAACTGGCTGTCCTACGGCCGTACCTACAGCGAGCAGCGCTACAGTCCGCTGGACCAGATCAACGAAAAAACCGTTGCCGGCCTGAAACCCGACTGGGGACTCGAACTCCCCGACCGCACCCTGCTCGCCACCCCCATCGTGGTCGACGGCGTGATGTACATCAGCGGCAGCTACAGCGTGGTACGCGCGGTCGACGCGGCATCCGGCAAGGTGCTGTGGACCTACGACCCCAAGACGCTGGAAGTCGCCGGCGACCGCCAGCGGATTTTCTGGGACTCGAACCGCGGCGTCGCGTTCTGGAAGGGCAAGGTGTTTGTCGCCACCGGCGACGGCCGCCTGAACGCCATCGACGCCAAGACCGGCAAGGAAGTCTGGAGTGCGGTCACCATCGATCCCAAGCTGCCGATGTACATCAACGGCGCGCCGCGGGTGTTTCGCGACAAGGTGATCATCGGTAACGGCGGCACCGAAGTCGGCGCCAACCGGGGCTACGTCACCGCCTACGACACCGAGACCGGCAAGCAGGCCTGGCGCTTTTACATCGTCCCCGGCAACCCGGCCGACGGCTTCGAGGACGAGACCCAGGCCATGGCCGCCAAGACCTGGACCGGCGAATGGTGGAAGCACGGCGGCGGCGGCAACGCCTGGAACGGCTTCACCTACGACCCCGAGTTCAACCGCATCTACATCGGCACCGGCAACGGCTCGCCCTGGAACCGCAACATCCGCAGCCCCGGCGGCGGCGACAATCTCTTCCTGTGTTCGATCGTGGCGCTGGACGCCGACACCGGCAAATACGCCTGGCACTACCAGACCACGCCCGGCGAGACCTGGGACTACAACTCGAACATGGACATCGTGCTGGCCGATTTGAAGATCGACGGCAAGCCGGTAAAAGCTTTGATGCACGCGCCCAAGAACGGCTTTTTCTACGTCATCGATCGCGCGAACGGCAAACTGCTTTCGGCGGAAAAAATCGGCAAGGTGGACTGGGCGGAGTCGATCGACCTGAAGACCGGCCGCCCGATCGAACGCAAGGGCGCGCGCTACGAAGACGGGCAGGAGCTGGTGTGGCCCAGCCCTTTTGGCATCCACAACTGGCACGCCATGTCGTTCAACCCCAATACGGGTCTGGCCTACATCCCGGTGATGGAATTGCCCGGGCTGTTTACCGACAAGGGCATCGATAAATCCATCTGGCAGTCGCCAAACTTTTCCATCGACCCGGGCGTTGAATTTGCCCGTGACGATATTCCGGTGAACGCCGGCACCGGCGCGTTGCGGGCCTGGGATCCGGTGGCGCAAAAACTGCGCTGGGAAGTGACGCTGCCCGGCGTGTGGAATCCCGGCACGCTGACCACCGCCGGTAACCTCGTCATTCAGGGCCGCACCGACGGCAAGCTGGTCGCCTATCGCGCGACCGACGGCGAGTCCCTGTGGCAGTTCGATGCCGGCCTTGGCATCTCCGCACCACCCGTCACCTACACCGTCAATGGCAAGCAGCACATCGCGCTGCTGGTGGGCTGGGGCGGCGCGGGTCCGGCGGTGGGGGGTTCGCTGCAGGCCCAGCACGGCTGGGCCTATCGCGCGCAGCCGCGGCGGCTCATCAGCTTTAGTCTGGAGGGCAAGGCTGAACTGCCCAAGCTGCCGCCGCCGAGCTTTGCCAAACCGCTGAAGCAGGAAGACTTCAAGGTCGACGACATGCTGGCGCAACAGGGCAACGTGCTCTACGCCAAACATTGCGTGCTGTGTCACGGCGCGGGGGCGGTGTCCGGTGGCTACGCGCCGGACCTGCGCGCGTCCACCATCCCGGTGTACGAGGATGCGCTGCAGGACGTGGTGATCAAAGGCTCGCGCCAGATGGCCGGCATGCCGCGCTTCCACGATTTAAGCGAGGGCGATCTGAAAGCCCTGCAACACTACATCCGGCGCGAAGCGCGTCGCTGAGGAACCGCATGGACATCAAAGACAAGATCATCGTCATCACCGGCGGCGGCAGCGGCATCGGCGCTGCGCTGGCGCGCCGTTTCAAGGCGGAAGGCGCGCGCGGGATTGCGATTGCGGATCTGAACGAAGCCGGGCTGGCCGCGGTGGCGGCCGAGACCGGCGCACTGGCCGTCCGCTGCAATGTGGCGGTGGAGGCGGAAATTCAGGCGCTGGTCGCACGGGTCGAAGCCGAACTCGGCCCCATCGATATTTTCTGCTCCAACGCCGGCATTGCCCGGCTGGGCGATGAAGACGTGCCGAACGAGGAGTGGCAGCTCAACTGGGACATTCACGTGATGGCGCACGTTTACGCCGTGCGCGCCGTCGCCCCCGGCATGGTCGCGCGGGGCAGCGGCTATCTGGTGCACACGGCCTCGGCGGCGGGTCTGTTGAGCCACATCCAGTCGGCGACTTATTCGGTGACCAAGCACGCCTGCGTTGCCTTCGCCGAGTGGGTGGCGATCAAGTACAAGCATCAGGGCATTCGGGTCTCGGTGCTGGCGCCGCAAGCCGTCCGCACGCCCATGACCGACCGGCCGGACGAAGCCGCCGTCGCGGCGGTCGACGGCATGATCGAGCCGGCGGAACTCGCCGACTGCGTGGTCGCGACCATGGCCAAAGAGGAGTTCCTCATCCTGCCGCATCCCGGCGTGCGCGATTACCTGCAGCGCAAGACCACCGACGTCGACCGCTGGCTGCGTAGCATGAATCGCTGGCGGCAGGAGGCGGGGCCGATCAGGACGTAGAGTGCCCGGTTTGTTTGCAGGCCTGACCGCGGTTGGATTTGGGCGGTCACGCCCGCCTTTTTCGCGGCGTACACGCCGCTCCTGCAGGGGGGGCTTGGCCGGGAACCCGTGCAGGCGCGGCCGGTCGGCCGCGAACGGGGTTGACGCATGCGCCGCGCCGGCCCCTCACCTCTACCCCTGCTTCCCAAACGCATCCGCATCCGGATACGGAAACCACTCCGGATCCGGCAGCGCGACGGGCGCGATCATCGCCATCTTTGAGCGGCGAAACTGGGCAAGGCCTTCCGCGCCTAACTCTCGCCCGCTGCCGGTCAGCTTGCGGCCGCCGAAGGGCACGGCGTCGTTGTCGTTGAGCGGCGTGTTGACCCACACGATGCCGGTTTCAATTTCATGCACGGCGCGGAAGGCCTCCGCGAGGTCGTTGGTGTAGATGTTGGCACCGAGGCCAAGCTCGGAGTCATTCGCGCAGGCAATCGCCTCATCCAGGCTATGCACCTTGGCGACCGGCGCGAGCGGACCAAAACACTCGCCGTGCATGATGCGGTGCTGGTGGGTGACTTCGAGCACGGTCGGTTCGTAGAAGCAGCCGTCCTCGAGCCCGGGCGGCCGACGTCCGCCGCACACCACCCGCGCGCCGTCGGCGACCGCGTCGGCCACTATCCGCTCGACCCGCGCCCGCTCGCGGGCTGAGGCCATCGGGCCGATGTCGACTTCGCCAAGGCCGCTGCCCACCCGTAAGGCGCGCGCTTCCCGCGCCAGCGCCGCGACGAAGGCGTCGTAGACCTCGGCGTGCACGTAAAAGCGCTCGGCCGAGGTGCAAACCTGCCCGCAGTTGAGGAAAGCGGCGAAGGCCGCGCCGCGCGCCACGGTCTCGATCGGCGCCGAGGGCATGACGATAAAGGCGTCGTTGCCGGAGGCTTCAATCAAGGTCGGCTTGAAGCGCTCGGCCGCCGTCCTTGCCACCGCCTGCGCGGCCGGCACGCTGCCGGTAAAGGCCACCCCGTGCGTTTGAGGATGAGCCACCAGCGCCTGCCCGACCTCGGCGCCGCCGGTCACGACCTGCACCAGCCCGGGCGGCAGATGGGTAAAGGCTTCCATCAGCACCAGCAGGGTCAGCGGCGTCAGTTCGGACGGTTTCACAATCACCGCATTGCCGGCGGCGAGCGCCGCGGCCGCCTGCCAGCCAAAGAGCAGTACCGGAAAATTGAAGGGCACGATCGACACCACCGTGCCCAGGGGTTCGTGCAGGGTCATGTGCAGCTGACCGGCGATGGCCGGCCCGGCGATTCGGCCCTGCTCGTGCCGGGCAAGCTCGGCGTAGTAGCGAAACGCGCCGGCCGAGGCGCCGCCTTCCCAGTTCGATTCCCGGAACGGTTTACCCATTTCGCGGGTGAGACATTCACCCACCCGCGCGCTGATGGCCGCCATCTGCGCCGCCACTTCGTGGAGCGCCGCGGCCCGATCGAGGGCACTCAAGGCCCACCAGGCGCGCTGCGCCCGGGTCGCCGCCGCGACCGCACGGTCGATTTCCTCGCCGGTGGCCTTGGCAAAGTGGCCGGTGATCTGGCCGGTCGCCGGGTCGATGACGGGGACCGTCTCGCCCTGCGAGGGCACCCACTGGCCATCGAGAAAAAGCTGGCCAGAACGGGCCGCCATCAGGGCGGGCACTTCGGTATTGCGGCTCATCGCAGGACTCCTGTTTGCGCGTTGGGTCGAGCATAGCGGCGGCCCCGAGAGCCGGCCAAGGGGGCGGATTACGCCGAGCGACGGGCCCAGCGCAGCGAGTCCCGGCACAAAGCTTGCTCGCCTTCCAGCGCCATCGCGGCCGGTCGGCGCGCCGCCAGCCGTCACAACCCGAGGATGCCCCATGCCACGCAACGCGGCCGTTACCTTCGAAAATCTGCTCCTGCCGCCCGCCGAGTTCAGCGATCCGGCGGCCCCGGCGTACCGGCTCTGTCTGGTCCTGCAGGGCGAGGCCGAGCTGTCCTGGCAGCAGGACGACCGCTGGCGCTCGGCGCGTTTGCGCCCCGGCATGTTTGCCCCCATCACCCGGCCGCAGACCACCGCGCAGCTCCGCCTGTCGGCGCATCAGCGCCACCTCATGGTGACGCTTGATGACGCCATGGTCCGCAGCGTGGCGAACGGATGTGGGCAGACGGCGGTGGCGCTGGATGCGCTGAGCGAGCGCCCTTTCCGCAATCCGTTTCTGGCTCGACTGTGCGCCGAGGCCTACGCCGAAGCCCAACGCGAGGACGCGCTGGGTCGGCACTTTCAAACCACGGTCGCGCCAATTTTGATCGGCAGCCTGCTGCGCAGTTCAGGATCTGCGCCGAAGCGGGACACGGCAGGTGGTCGCGCGCTGGCCACTGCCACGCTGGCACGGCTGCGCGAGTCCTGTCTCGCGCAGCTCGACACGCCCATCACGGTCGCCCGGCTGGCCGACTGGAGCGGGCTGCCGGTGGGCGAGTTCTGCCGCCAGTTGCGGCAGCGTACCGGCACCACCCCGCACCGCTTTGTGCTGGATTTACGGCTTGCGCGGGCGGCAGAGCTGCTGGGCCACGTCGCGCCGCCGATCGCAGACGTGGCCAGCCGCTGCGGGTTTTTCGATCAGGCCCATCTCACCCAGGCCTTCAGTCGCCGCTATGGCACCTCACCCGCGCGCTACCGGCGCGAGCGTCTGGGGCATGCGGCAGCCCTCACTTAGCCGCGCCGGGCAGGAACTGGTCGCTGACCATGCTGCCGGCCGCCACCGGCGCCGCCAGCAGCTTCTGCTTGACCATAAAGGCCGCCATCGCATCGACCGTGCCGTGAAACGCCCCGCCCGCGCCCAGCGCGGCGGCGTTGTCGGCGGCAGAAAAAATCCGCACGCCTTTCCACATGTCGGCAAATTCGGCGGTCGATACCCCGGAGGCCTTGGCCATGATGGCGAACGCTTCGTCCTGATGGGCGCCGACATAGGCGAGCGCGTCAAACCAGCTCTTGATCAGCTTGCGCACGTCATCCGGCCGCGCCTTCAGCACCTCGTTGCTCACGCCCAGCACGTCGACAATCGCGCCCGGGGTGTCCTTGCTGGATAACAGCAGCTTGCCGCCCGACTTGATGCCCTGCGTGCCGTAAGGCTCCCAGGTCACCACTACCGGAATCGCCTGAGCGACGAAGGCGGCGCCGGCGTCGGCGGCGGTCATGTTGACGATGGTGACGTCCGACTCGCTGAGCCCGTTCTGACTCAGCAGCTTGGAGAGAAAAAAGTGACTGACGCCGCCCACTTCCACCGCGATCTGCTGACCCTTGAGGCCGGCGGGCGTGTCGATACCGCGCGAAATCATCATGTCGGCGCCGGCCGATTCATCGTGCAGCAGCACCACGCTGGCTTTGGGTCCGTCGGCGTTCACGGTCAGCACATCGTTGGTGGCGACGCTGGCGGCGTCGAGCTTGCCGCTGGCCAGCGCCAGCACGGCATCGCCCTGCACCGCGAAGTTCCGCAGTTCAACGTCCAGTCCATTGGCCTTGAACAGGCCTTTCTCCTGGGCCACCCACCAGGGCATCCAGCCGACCCATACCGGCACCCCCACTTTCAGCGCGGGCTCGGCGGCCAACACGGCGGGCGGGGCGGCGTTCAAGGCGAGCGCGCCGGTCAGGGCGAGCGCGGAGAGAACACGACGCAGAGGGCTTTTTTTCATGGGATTCTCCTTGGCAGGGGGACGCGGATGGTCAGGGCGAAGCGGGAAACAGGCGGCGCTGAAACAGGCGGCGCGGAATCATGCAGCCCACAATCCAATTGGGCTGGTCGACGATCTCGTGCACCCGCAATTCGCCCACCATGCCGAGCATGGCGTAGGCCTCGAAGGGCTCGATTTGCAGATGGCGGGCAAGCGCGTCCACTGCAAAACGCGTGGCGTCGCGAGCGGCCTGAAAGAGATCCGGGCCGATGCCCAGAAAATCGCGGTATTCGGTTTCGGTATAGCGTCGGGTGGAAATATCGAGCACCGGCGCGCGCAGCGCCTGGCCTTTCAGCAGGCTGACTTTGAGCGTCGCGGTCATGGGCGCTTCGATGGCGGTGCCGGAGATCTCGCCCTCGCCCTGCAGGCCGTGGCCGTCGCCGCCGGAAAGCAGCGCGCCGTCGTTGAATACCGGCAGGTAAATCGTCGCGCCGGCGCTGAGGTAGCGCACATCGATATTGCCGCCCGCACAGGTCGGCGTGATGGAGGGAAACTCGCCGGGCATGCCGGGCGCCACACCCAGCACGCCCATCATGGGCTGCAGCGGAAACTTGACGCCGTAAAGATCGATGTCGGTCCCGGTCAGATCAAAGCTGCGAAAGTAGGGCTGCGTAAACTCGTCCGCCAACAGGCCAAAACCGTTCAGCAGCCCGGTCCAGCCCCAGTTCGCCATGGTCAAGTCCAGCACCTCGACGGCCAGGGTGTCGCCGGGGGCTGCGCCCTCGACGTAGATCGGCCCGCAGAGCGGATCGAGGTGGGAGAAGTCGATGGTCGCGATGTCGGCTGCCGTAGAGGACGCGCTGAGCAGCCCGTTGGACGCGTCCGGGCAGGTCATCGCAATCGTCGCGCCGCTGCTGATGACATGTGCCGGGGCGACCGATCGGTCCCAGTGTTTGTGCAGGCTGGTGCAGTGGGCGGCCAGCGCGGCCCCGGGGGTGGCTTTGGACATCGCTTTCTTTTTCCTGTGGTGTCGGCGGCGTCAGCGCCTGCTTGTGTAGAGAAGCCTCGCGCGCGCGCGGCCTCGCTGGCTTGGAAAATGCGTCGCTTTTTGTAAAAAACCTGCCGATGGATGCCCGCGCGGCAAAGCGGCACGCTGAGCACTCTCCCGCAGCGGACTTACGGCTCGCCGCTGACGGCAGGCAATCCATCGTCCAGGGAGGTATGGGCATGCAGGCTCCGGCATTTCCGGCCAACGAGGCAGCGCGGCAGGCTGAACTGGAGGCCGCCGGCCTGCTGGACAGCCCGCCCGAGCCCGAACTCGATGCGCTGATCAAGGCCGTGGCAACCCAGCTTGGCGTGCCGACCGCGCTGGTCTCACTTGTCGATCGCGACCGACAGTGGTTTAAGTCGCGCCACGGACTGGGCGCCAGCGAAACCCCGCGCGCGGTGTCGTTCTGCGGACATGTGGTAGCCGACGCGCAAACGCTGGTCGTCGCCAACACGCTTGCCGATCCGCGCTTCGCGGATAACCCGCTCGTCGCCGGCGCCCCGTACATCCGGGCCTATGCAGGCATTCCGCTGACCACCTCCAAGGGCCACACGCTGGGCACGCTGTGCGTAATCGACCAGACGCCGCGCGAGTTCTCCGCTGAAGAACTGGACTTCCTGTCCGCCGTGGCCCGCCTGGTGACGGAAAACTTCGAGCTGCGGGCGCAGGCCCAGCAGCAGGAGCAGGCGCTGCGCAAGTTCGCCGAAGAACTCGGTGACGCGGTGGTGCACCTCGATACCGCCGGCCGGATTGTCTGGACCAGTCGCGAGGCGCGGGCACTGTTGCGGCTGGCCTCAGACGCCGATGCGGCGCCCGGACCGCTGTTTGCGCGCTGTTTCGAACAGCCCGAGGCGGTCAGTGCGGCCTTGATGCCGGCGCTTGCGGCTGGCCAGTCGGTGCTCGGCTTAAAGGCGTCGGTAGCGGGCGCGGACGGCGAGCAGACGCCTTTGCGGCTCGATCTGGGCCCTGCCGAGGGCCATCCGCGTCAGCCGCTCGCGCGTTGCCGCCTGATCCGGATCGCCGACCTCGCCAATGTGCACGACCGTCTGCGTCGCTATGAGCAGTTGTTCCGCTTCTCGCAGGACCTGTTCGCCACCCTCGATGGCCGCGGTTACTTCGACATCATGAACCCCGCCTGGGAGCGCGTGCTGGGGTGGAGCCTTGACGATTTGCGCGCAGAGCCCATCAGCGCCTTCATTCATCCGGACGACGTCGCGAAGACGATGACAGGGCTGCAGCACCTGGTGGAAACCCAGACGATGCTGCCCACCTTCGAGAATCGCTACCGCGCGCGCGACGGCCAGTACCGTCTGCTGTCGTGGCGCGGGATGGTGGTTGAGGGTTATTTCGTCGGCACCGCACGCGATGTCACCGAAGAATCCGAAGCGCGCGCGCGTCTCGGCTTCAGCCTCGCCCTGCAGAGCCTGATCAGCAGCTTGCAGCAGCGTTTGATCGGCGAGGGCGGGGACTCTGCCGGCTGGTGGCGCTCTACCCTGGAGGCGCTGATCACCCACACCGGCAGCGAGTACGGCTTCATCGGCACCATCGAGGACGACGAGCAGGGCCGCTTTCTGCGCACCCACGCCATCACGGATATTTCCTGGGACGAGGCCTCGCGCCGGCTTTATCAGGAGAACGAGGCCAAGGGCGTGGTGTTCCGCAACCTCAATACGCTGTTCGGTGAAGTCATCATGAAAGGCGAGACCTTGGTCTCCAACGATGTGATGCGCGATCTGCGGGCCGGCGGACGGCCGTCAGGTCACCCGCCCCTGCGGACTTTTCTGGGGCTGGCCTGTAGCGAAGGGCCCGGCATGGTGGCGATGGTAGGTCTGGCGAATCGTCCGGGCGGTTACCCGGCAACGCTGGTGCAGGACCTCCGACCGGCGGCGGTGTTCATTGAATCGGCGGTGCGCCAGACCAGCCTCGCCGCGCGCCGCCGGGCTGCCGAGCAGCGTCTGCAGGCCGTGGTGGAAAGCACCCCCGACGCCATCGTCACCATCAACGCGGAAGGCATCATATTGGCCGCCAACGCCGCCGTGCTGCCGATCTTCGGCCACGCGCCCAAAGACTGTCTGGGCCGCAACGTGGCGATGCTGATGGCACCGGCGGAACGCGACGCGCACGACGGCTACCTGCGGCGCTTCCGCGAGACCGGCGAGACCCACATCATCGGCTCCAGCCGCCAGATGAGGGCCATGCGGCGGGACGGACAGCAGATTTGGGTGGAACTCACCGTCGCCCCCGTCAGCCTCAACGGCGAGCCCTGCTTCACCGGCATCCTGCGCGACATCACGAGCCAGGTGGAAAGCGAACGGCGCCTGCGCAACACCGCCTCTCAGCTGGGGCTGGCGCTGGAAATGGCGCGCGCGGGCCACTGGGAATATGCCGTCGACACCGATCGCTTCACCTTCAGCGATGCCTTCCTGAAAATCTTCGGCACCTCCGCCGCCGCGCTCGGCGGACACGTGATGTCGTCCAGCGACTATGCCGAGCGCTTTGTCTATCCCGAGGATGTGGCTTTCATGCGCGACGCACTCGGCGAGATCTGCGTCAGCACCGACCCCGATCTCACGCGAAGAATCGAGCACCGGATCCGCTACGCCGACGGTCGCACGGGTCATTTGCTGGTGAGAATCTTCGGTGAGCGCAATGCGGCCGGCCATCCGGTGCGGCTGTTCGGCGTGGCGCAGGACATCTCCGAGCGGCTGCATCAGGAGCAGGCGCGTGCGCGTTTCGACGAGCAGGAGCGCATGAATCAGGCGCTGGCGCAGCGGATCGAGGAACTCGACCGCAACCAGACGATCAGCGCGCTGACCTCGGAATGCGTGGAGCTCCTCCAGCGTTGCGTCTCGCATGAAGAAGCGCTGGAAGTCTCCAGCCGCTTTCTGGAGCGGATGTATCCGCGATCCAACGTTTGCATCTATGCCGCGCTGACACCCGAAGAAGGCCTCAGCTTGCACGCCTCGGCGCAGCGCTTCGGCGAGCGCGCGCCGCCAAAGACGCTGGACGAGCACGACTGCTGGGGCCTGCGCATGCGCCGCGCCCATATCACCCAGCGGGGCGGGAGCGGAATCCCCTGCCGGCACGTGGTGGCGGATGCGCCCAACGTCACGCTGTGTGCACCGCTGATTTCCATGGAGCGGGTGGTCGCATTGGTCAGCGTCACGCTCCCCGAATCGTTGGCCCAGGGCCGGGATGAAGACCGCCGAATCGAACGGGTTTCTGCCCAGTTCCAGACCACGCTGCAAAGCCTCAGCGGTGCCATGTCGACGATCGCGCTGCGCGAGTCGCTGCAACGACTCGCCTTGATGGACGAGCTCACCGGCCTGCCCAACCGCCGCGCCTTCACCAATTCGGCGCAGCGCGCGTTGGCGGCCGCCCGGCGCTCCGGCGAGGATCTGGCGGTAGCGATGATCGACGTCGACCACTTCAAGAAGATCAACGACAGCCACGGCCACGACGAAGGCGACCGCGTGCTGCGCGAACTGGCGCGGACGATGCTGGATTTCTTCCGGGAGGGCGATTTGCTGGGCCGGCTTGGCGGTGAGGAATTTGGCGTGGTGCTCGGCGGCATCACCGAAGATTTCGCGCGGCGCCGGCTGGATGCCTTTCGCGAAGAGGTGGCGCGGCGCTGCGCGGTGCGCCAGGCCGCAGTGACGGTGTCGATCGGCTTTACCCGGGTCAAGCGAACCGGGGGCGGGCTGGACGAATTGCTGAAGGCCGCCGACCGGGCGCTTTATCTCGCCAAGGACCAGGGTCGGAACCGGGTGGTCAGCGCCGAGGAACTGGCCGCGAGCGACGCCGTCTAGCCGGGCAGCGGCCGCACGCCGAGCAGCCACAGGTGTAGCCCGCCGACCAGCAGCGCGTAGGCCAGCACGCCAAGGCCAAGCACCAGCGCGTCGCGCGCCGACCCGCGGGTCGCATAGACCGTCCCGTTGGCGCGATCACGGCGCCGTAGCCGGATGAAATCAGGCACCGCCCAAATCAGGAACCCGCCGAACAGCAGCAGCTCGTGCAGTCCGCCGTTCACCAGTAGATGCGCGGCCGCCCACACCTTGACTGACAGCAGCATAGGATGGCCCACGCGCTGCTTGATCCGCGAGCCGGGCAGGTTGCCCGCAACGAGCAGGATCATCGCCGGCAGCATCAGCGCGGCGGTCACCCAGTAGAGCCACCCCGGCGCCGTCCACAGCACGACGGGTGCGACGCGCGCCTCCCCGTAGCCCACGCAGATGAGCGCGAAGCCCGCCAGCGAGACTAGGCTGAAGGCGCCCTTCCAGCCGCCCTCGCCCAGTCGCGCCACCGCCGCCGCGCGGGCGCTGGGTGCCAGCAGGTTGATGGCGTGAATCCCCAGAAATATCACCAGTCCAAGCACGAGCAGCGCCATCATCCCCTCCTGATCCGCCAACGTGGATAACCGCCCCCGGCGGGCGAGACGGTCGTCTACCGGTCCTTACGCAAACGCCGGCATCACTTCCTTCACGAACAATTCGTTGGTCAGTTCGTTCGCCACCACCATGATGAAATAGGTCACGCCGGTGTCCTTGATGCGATGGGCGATCTCGCGCTTCACCTCATCCGGTGTACCGAGCAGCGCGACCGGCGCGCTCTGCGCGGTCGCGTAGTCCGGAAAGCCAAGGCCTTTCGCCATCTCGCGCAAGCCCTGATCGTTCTTGTCGCGCGACATGCCGAGCAGTAGCAGCCCACCCAGTTCCATCTCGCTCGGATCGCGCCCGCCTTCGCGCATGAACTGATGCAGCAGTGCGATGCGGCTTTTCAGCGTCGGCGTATCAAACTTCACCGTCGCCACCGGGTCGTTCACAAAGTCCTTGCCGTTGCCGGTGGGCGGAATGATGTTCAGCACGGTGGCTTCGCGCGCCGCGATCTTGAGCAGCTTGGTGCCCGAACCACCCAGCATGATCGGCGGATACGGCTTCTGGATGGAGCGCGGGTTGTTGTAGGCCTCACGCACTTCAAAATGCTTGCCCTTGAAGCCCGGCACCTCCTGCGTCCACATGGCTTTGAGGATCTGGATGCACTCATCGAGTTGCTCCAGGCGCACCGAGGTCGACGGGAAAGGATAGCCGTGGGTGTGGTACTCCTTGTCCTGCCAGCCGGCGCCGAGGCCCAGAATGAGGCGGCCGTTGCTGGCGTGGTCCAGCGAGGTTGCGATCTTGGCGAGCAGCGGCGGTGTGCGGAAGGAGGCGGCGGCGACGGCCGGCGCGAGCTTGATCTTGCTGGTGTGGCAGGCCATCGCGGTCAGGGTGGTGAAGCACTCCATCTGCGGGGTCTGCGGGTTACCCAGCGGGGAGTAGAAGTGGTCGTTGACCGATGCCGAATAAAACCCGTCGGCCTCTGCGCGCTTCGCGCCGTCGATGGCTTCCTGCATGTTGTTGGGCAACAGGAACACGCCGAATCTGGTTGGATACATGGAACTCTCCCCTCTGCGGACTTGATGTAATTGGACCGGGAGAAACTGACCACACTTTGCCCGCGCGTGCAATGCGATGCGGGAGTGCCGGGGGCTGCGCCCGGGTGGCACAATGCCACCATCGCTTCCCTTCACCTTCGGAGCCGCCATGCTGAACGAGCAACAAACCCTCATCACCGAGGCCGCGCGCCGTTTCGTGCGGGAACGCATCATCGAACCCCGGCTGGACCGCGCGCTCGACCAGAGCGGCGAGTTTCCGCACGCCATCCTGCGCGAACTGTGGGAGCAAGGGCTGACCCAGCTTGAGTTTGCGGAAGCGGTGGGCGGCGCGGGGCTGTCCTGCCACGACCACACGCTGGTGCTGGAAGAACTGAACTACGGCTGTCTCGGCATCGGCACCTCGGCGGTGGCCAACAGCCTCGCTGCGCTGCCGCTGCAAATGTGCGACAACGCGGCGATGCAAAAGGCCTATCTCGGGCGGCTGACCAGCGCGCACGACTACGCCGCCTTCGCCTGCTCCGAGCCCGACGCCGGCTCCGACGTCGCCAATATGAGCACCCGGTACGAGCGGCGCGGCGACACCCTGGTGCTAAACGGCCGCAAGCGCTGGATCACCAACACCGATGTGGCCAGCTTCTACGTGGTGTTCGCCCGCGAGGCGGGCAGCAAGGGGCACAAAGGCATCAGCGCGCTGGTGGTGGAAGCCAACTGGCCGGGCGTGCGCTGGGAATCGCTGATCGACAAACTGGGCCAGCGCTGCTCGCATACGGGCGACGTGGTGTTTGAAGACGTGGAAGTCCCCGTTAGTCACCTCATCGCCGGGCCCGAGCACGGCTTTCGGCTCGCGATGGCGACCTTCGATCGTTCCCGGCCGTGGATCGCGGCCGGCGCTGCGGGCGTCATCCGCCGCGCCCGCGACGAAGCCCTGGCCTATGCCATGCAGCGCAAGGCCTTCGGCGAGCCGATCATCAATCATCAGATGGTGGCGGCCATGCTGGCGGACATGGAAATTTCCTATCAGGCGACCCGCCTGCTGACGCTGAACGCCGCCAGCGAAGTTGATGCCGGCAACCTGCGCGGCAGCCACAGCGCCTGCGCCAAGGCCTTTGGCGGCGACGCCGCGATCAGGGCCACCACCGACGCCGTCCAGATCCTCGGCGGCTACGGCTACACCAAGGATTTCATCGTCGAGAAGCTGATGCGCGACGCCAAGCTCTTGCAGATTTACGAAGGCACGTCGCAGATTCAACGTCTGGTCATCGCCCGCGACCTGATGCGGGCCCACGTGTAAGGCACCTCCATGAGTCTTCGCTTCACGCCCCTGCACCAAAGTTTTGTCGCCGAAGTCAGCGGCGTTGATCTGCGCCGCGTGTTTGACGAACCCACCCTCGCCGCGCTGCGCGACGGGATGGACCGCTACGGCGTGCTGGTGTTTCGGCGCCAGCCGCTGACGGATGCCGAACAGCTGGACTTTGCCCGGCGCTGGGACGGCACGCTGCACACCAAGACCGGCATCTCGGCGCTTACCGCCAGTCGTCTGGGCAACGAGGCACTGACCGACATCTCCAACGTCGACGAAAACGGCGACCCGCTGGACAGCGCCGACCGCCGGCGGATTTACGGGCTGGCAAACCAGCTGTGGCATACGGATGCGAGTTTCGAGAATCCGCCCGGCCGCTACTCGCTGCTCTCCGCCCGCGTGATTCCGCCGGTACGGGCAGATACCGAATTCGCCGACATGCGCGCCGCCTGGGAAGCCCTGCCCGCCGACGAGCAGGCGCGGCTTCTGCCGCTCACTGCGCATCATTCGATTGCCTATTCCCGCGAGGTGCTGGGCTTCAGCTTTTCAGCTGCGGAGCGCGAACGCCTGCACGGTAACCCGCAGCCGCTGGTCCGCCATTGCGAGAAGACCGGGCGGCGCGCGCTGTATCTGGCCTCGCACGCATCGCACATCGTGGACATGCCGGTGGCGGAAGGTCGGCTGCTGCTGCGGGACCTCATGACCTACGCCACCGCGCCGCAGTTTTGTTATGCCCACACCTGGGACAACGAGGATCTGGTGATTTGGGACAATCGCAGCACCATGCACCGCGCGCGTCCGTTCAACGACAAACAGTACCGCCGCGAACTGCGGCGGGTGACAACGCTGGACATCGCGCCGTCTTTCGCCTGATCCCTGTCGGCGCGGCGTGCACGCCGCGATTGAGCTGGCGTCAACACCCGGGACTATCGCGGCGCACGCGCCTCCTGCAGGCGCGATGGCAAGCCTTCCGCGCCGCGATTGGACAAAAAAAAGGCGGCCCGCTGAAAGCGTCCGCCGGCTGGCGATAAAAAAATAGGAGCAGGGAGGGGAGAGAATCGCCAGTTGCGGATTTTACGGACACCGCGCGCGGCTGGATCACTGCCCCGAGGATCAGATTTTCAGCGGCGCAAAAAATCGCAAGGCCTGGTCGAGCACAAACTCCGGCTGCTCCTCGGGCACGAAGTGTCCGCAGTGAGGCACCACGCCGCCTTCGACCTGCTCGGCCACCGGCGTCCAGTAGGGTCGGATGTCGCCGAGGAAGCTTTCGCCGCCATAGGCCAGCACGGGAATCGTTAGTTTTTCGGTCGCGTTGGCCAGATTCACGCTGTCTTCGCGCAAACCCGCCGCGTACCACTGAAACCCGGCGCGCAGCGAGCCAGGCAGGGAGTTGACCCGCACGTACTCGGCGATGTCTTCCTCGCTGAATACCGCCGGGCTGTAGTTGAAGTCGAGCGTGGTCAAGAAGCGCCGGAGGTAAGCGTCCACGTTCTGTCCCACCAGCATCGCCGCCCAGTCCGGATTGCCGCCGTGGAAAAACACGTGGTTGACCTTGAGCGCGAACTCGAGCGGAAACGCCTCCCCGGCCTTAATCAAGCCGGGCACCATGTCCAGAATGAACAGCCGCTCCACCAGCGCACGGTTGTCGTAGGCCAGATAGAACGCCACCGCCCCGCCCCAGTCGTGGGCAATTACGCCGGTCTTGTGAATACCGAGTTGGCGCAGCAGTTCACGCACGTCGGACGCCATGGTGCGCTTGTCGTAGCCGGTCATCGGCTTTTCGGAATCTCCAAGGCCGCGCAGGTCGGGCACGATGACACGGTACTGGCTCGCGAGTGCGGGGATAATCTTCCGCCACTCGTACCAGCTCTGCGGCCAGCCGTGCAGCAACACCAGCGGATAGCCGGTGCCGGCGGTGACGTAGTGCATGCGAAAACCATTGACCGTGGCCTGATGATGACTCCAGGGCGATTCCATACCGGGTGACCTCATGCTGTAGAGCTTGCAGTATAGGGCGCTTCGGCGCGTCGCCCAGACGGCGGTACGCAAGGATTTTCATTCTGGAGAAACAGCCCATGAGCGACCGCGATACCCTGATGCCCCACGTCGAAGCCCTGCTGGCCATCGCTGCGGCGGCGCGGATCCCGCGCGACGTGGTCGGCCGCATCCTGCTCGACGAAGTCGTCACGCTGTGGCGCGCAGAGCGCAGCCTGGAAGACATTGCCGCCGAACTCCGCTACGCCATCGACAACCTGGACCCGGACGCGGAGTACGCCTTCATGCGGCCCTGATCGACCCGGTGTTCGGGCGGCATCGCCCGTCCGGCTCGCCTCTGGACTGTGTCGCCCAAGCCGTTTGACTTGTCGCGCTGCGAGCCGCCCATAATCCGGCTACCGCCCAGACCGGAGAGTCGTCCATGAGCACGCCCAATCCGCCCCGCAAACTGCTCGACGGCGTGAAGGTGCTGGACTTCACCCAGTATCTGGCCGGCCCCGCGGCCACCCGGCTGCTGACCGAATTTGGCGCCGACGTGGTCAAGATCGAACGCACGCCGGATGGGGATCTGGGCCGCAAGATTCACTTTGTCGCGCCCGGCATCAGCGCCTTCTTTCTCGCCGCGTGCGCGGGCAAGAAAAGCGTGGCGGTTGAGTTTCGCGACCCCGCCGGGCGCGCGCTGGTCGAGCAGCTGGTGGGCGACTCGGACGTCGTGATTGAAAACTTCAGCCCCGGCGTGATGGCGAAATACGGCTTCGACTATGAGTCGCTGAAGGCCATCAACCCGCGGCTCATCATGTGTTCGATTTCGGGCTTCGGGCAGCAGGGGCCCTACGCCAACTTCACCAGCTTCGACATCATCGCGCAGGCCCAAAGCGGCGTGATGGCGATGACCGGCGATCCGGACGGCCCGCCGCAGTATGTCGGCAACTACTTTGGCGACCCCAACGCCGGCGTGCACGCGGCCTTCGCGGTGGCGGCGGCGCTGTATCACCGCGCGCTGCACGGCGAAGGCCAGTACATCGATCTCTCGCAGCTCGAAGCGCTGGTCTATCTGGACTACATCAACCTGCCGCTCAATATGATGAGCGAGGGCCGCCTCAAGCCCACCCGCTTCGGCGGCGACTTTTTCAACATCTGCCCCTACGGCACCTATCGCGCCCGTAACGGCTATCTGGTGCTGGCGGTGATGGAACATCAGTGGGGGCCGCTGGTCCGAGCGATGGGGCGACCGGATCTTGAAACCGATGAGCGCTACGCCACGCAGGCCGCTCGCTGCGCGCGGCGACCGGAGGTGCGCGCGCTGGTCGAGGCCTGGCTGCAAAGTCTCGCCAGCGACGACGCGGCGCTTGCCATTCTGGGCGAGGCCCGGGTGCCGGCCGCGCCGATTCTGGAAATCGAGCAGGTGCCCGGCCATCCGCAGCACGCCGCGCGGGAAGTCTTTCAGACCCTGCCGCACCCGGAACTGGGGACCACCCCGGTGGCCCGCTCGCCGTTCCGGCTGTCGACGGCAGGCAACAGCATTCCGTTTCGCGCGCCGTATTTAGGCGAGCACAACGAGGAGGTCCTGCGCGAGCGACTGGGCTACAGCGCGGCGCAGATTGACGAGCTCTACGGCCGCGGCGCGATCGTGCAGGACCCCAAACTGGCGGCGCTGCGTGCGGCGGGCAAGGTTGCGGGCGGCTAACGCCTGCTATCGGCGATGCGCAGACGCGTTCCAGCGTGGGGGGGATTCAAGCCGGGCCGATCCCTGTGTTAATTTTTTGCCGAACGTCGAGTTGCCGCATCGGGCGGCAGGCCGCACGGGAACACGCCCGCGCAGCACTCACCTTAAACATATTTTCGGGGAGCACACCGTTATGTCGAGCACCGCATCACCAAGCACCGCCGCACAGGCGGCCATCGTTCTGGACGTCGTCGTCATTGGCGCCGGGTTCAGCGGGATGTACGCGCTGCACACCCTGCGCGAGGCGGGTCTTAAGGCGCGGGTCTATGACGAAGCGCACAACGTGGGCGGCACCTGGAACTGGAACCGCTATCCCGGCGCCCGCGTCGACTTTCCGGTCGCGCCCTATTACTGCTACACCTTCAGCGACGAACTGATGAACGAGTTCGACTGGCCGGAGCGCCAGCCGGATCAGGCCACGGTGCTGAAGTACCTGAACTTTGTCGCCGACCGCATGGATCTGCGGCGCGATATTGAACTCGGCACGCGCATTACCGGCGCCACCTACGATGAGGCCACCCAGCGCTGGCGGGTGGGCACCAGCCGGGGCACGAGGCTCGACGCGCAGTTCGTGGTTTGCGCGAGTGGCGCGCTGTCGACCGCCAATATGCCGAAGATCCCCGGCATCGAGACCTTCGCGGGCGAGTGTTATCACACCGGCCGCTGGCCGCAGGACGACAGCGTGGACTTCACCGGTAAACGGGTTGCGGTACTGGGCACCGGGTCGTCCGGCGTGCAGTCGATTCCCCACATCGCCCGCCAGTGCCAGCACCTGACGGTGCTGCAGCGAACGCCGCAGTACACCGTCCCGGCGGGCAACAAGCCGGTCGACCCGGACTTTGTCGCGAACGCCCGCGCCACCTGGCCGGAAATCAAGCAGCGCATGCGCGTCACACCCTTCGGCTCGCCGTTCCTGGCCTCGACCGTCAAGGCCAGCGAACACACGCCGGAGCAGCGCCGGGAGGTCTACGAGAAGTTCTGGCAGGTCGGCGGCTTCAACATCGTGATCGACACCTACTGCGATCTGTTCACCGACCAGTTCGCCAACGAGACGCTTGCGGAGTTCGTGCGCGACAAGATTCGGAGCACGGTCAAGAACCCGGATACCGCGCGCAAGCTGCTGCCCAACTACCTCATTGGCACCAAGCGGCAGATTCTGGACGAGGGCTACTACGACACCTACAACCGCGACAACGTGACGCTGGTGGACCTGCGGGAAGATCCGATCCTCGAGTTCTATCCCGGCGGGGTGCGTACCAAATCCGGCGACCACCCAATCGACATGCTGGTGCTGGCGACGGGCTTTGACGCCATCACCGGCACGCTGCAGCGGCTAAACCCGCGCGGCCGCGGCGGGGTCACGCTTAACGAGTGCTGGAAGGACAGGTTCAACTCCTACCTCGGGATCAGCATCCCGCGCTTCCCCAATCTCTTCATGATTCACGGGCCGGAGTCGCCGGGCGTGCTGTTCAACATGCCGCTGGGGGCTGAAATGGAGTCTGACTGGATTCGAGACTGCATCCTGCACCTCCGGGCGCAGGGCAAGGGCGCCATCGAGCCCGCGCCGGGGGTGGATGCGGCCTACGGCGCTGAAGTGGCCGAGTTCGCCCGCATGACGCTCTTCGAGCAGACCGAGTCCTGGTACACGGGCGCCAACATTCCGGGCAAACACCGACAGTTCGCCGTGCACGTGGCGGGTCCGCTGTATTTCCAGAAAATTCGCGAGGTCGCCGCGCAGGGCTACACGGGCTTTGTGATGGAGCCGGCCGCGACGGCCTGAAAGTTTGGGGTCAGAGTAAAAACTATTCGAAGCAATGCCGAACCCCGCCGATGCTTCGCGTTTTTACGCTGACCCTGAACTCGGCGGGCGCCAGCCCCGGGTGGGGATGAGGCGCCCGCCGGCCTGAGGACTAGGCGGTGGCGGCAGCCGGTTCCATGATGAGTCCCGGATAGCCGTTACTGATCAGAGCAGCCGCTTCCTTGCCGTAGCCGCCCACACCGCCGAAGTAGAACACCAGCGTCTGCTTCTTGCCCGCAATGTTGGCGCCGAAAATCCACGAGTCCACTTTCGAGAACAGCGAACCGGCGGCAAGCTGGTCGCAGTGCGCGACCCACTCGGCCTCTTTGGCCGCCGAGACTTCGACCGACGCCAGGCCATCGCGCGTCGCCTTGGCAACAAGGTCGGCGATCTGGTTGACCTGCATCTCAATCGCCGGCGGCAGGTTGCTGAACGGGCCGTGCGGGCCCAGCACCATAAACATATTAGGGAAGCCGGCGGTCATGGTGCCCATGAAGCCGGTCGCACCGTCCTGCCAGTGTTCTTTCATGCTCACGCCGTTGCGGCCGCGCAGATCCATGACCTTGTAGTTGCCGTCCACGGCGTCGAAGCCGGTGGCGAAAATGATCATGTCGAGTTCATGCAGCGTGCCGTCGGCGGTGACGATGCCGTTGGGGCGAATCTCGGTAATCGGGGTGGCCTTGCAGTCCACCAGCGCCACATTGCTGCGGTTGAAGATCTCGTAGTACCCGCTGTCGCAGAGCGGGCGACGGGCGTAGAGGTCGGTCGGCGTCAGTTTGCGGGCGGTCTCCGGGTCTTTCACGATTTGCGCAATCTTGCGGCGGATGAAGCTGGAGGCTTCCTCGTTGGCTGCCGCGTCCACCGCGATGTCATTGAAGGTGCCGAACATGTAGTTGAAACCACCGCCCTTCTGCCAAGCCTTCTCGTAGATGGCTTCGCGCTCTTCGGGCGAGACGCTGAAGGTCGGGATATTGCTCTCGGGAAACGCGAAGCCCGTCATCGAGCTGAAAACGTGTTCCCAGATCTGGTCGTAGTTCTGCTTGATTTCGGTGAGACGTTCTTTGGAGATCGGACGGTTGCCGACCGGCACGCTGTACTGCGGCGAGCGCTGGAAGACGGTCAGGTGCCCGACCAGCGGCGCAATCGCCGTGTTCACCTGCAAACCGGTGGAGCCCGTGCCGATCACGCCCACCCGCTTGCCGGTAAAGGAGACGTCCTGCGGGAACTTGCCGGTGTGGAACATCTCGCCCGCGAACGTATCGCGGCCGGGGATGTTGGGGTAGTTGATGACCGACAGCAGGCCCAGCGCCGTGATGAGGAAGCGCGCGGTATGCGTCGCGCCCTGTTCGGTCTTCACCACCCACAGCTTGCGGGCCTCGTCGAAGTGCGAGGCCGAGATGCCGGTGTTGAACTGCATGCTGCGCCGAAGATCGTAGCGGTCGGTGACGTGGTTCAGGTAGCCCAGAATCTTCGGTTGGTTCACGTAGCTGGAGTCGAAGTCCCGCTCCTGCAGCAGTTCCTTGTCGAAGGAGTAGCAGTAGACCTCGGTTTCGGAGTCGGAAAGCGCGCCCGGATAGCGGTTCCAGTACCAGGTGCCACCCACATCGCTGGCCTTGTCGAACAGCCGCACGTTGAGCCCCTGCTCGTTGCGCAACTTGTGCAGGGCGTAGATGCCACCAAAGCCGGCTCCGATGACGATGGCGTCAAACTCGGGCGCGGTGGCGGGAAAAGTGGTGCTTTCGTTCATGGTTGTCCTCCTGAATGCGGTCAGGCCGCAGGATGCGGCAGGCTGTGGCGGCATATTACGTCGGTAGCGGCATTAAAACAGGCAGGATTTACATGTGGGGTCAGAGTAAAAATTATGCGGACTCCCGGCGGTCCCGGGTTTTTTCCCAGAATTTTTACGCTGACCCAGAACGCCAGGATGATCCTTTCGACCGTCCCGCAGCGTAGCGCGTTAAGCTTAGACTCTTTGCACCACACCACGCGCCTAGACGGCAAGCGCGCGCCTGCCTGTCGACGGGTGGCGGCACGGCCGTCGAGTGCATGACCTTTCACCGAACCCAGGACCGCCCGTATGAGCAGCAGCGACTCCCCTAACCACCACGAAATCATCATCATTGGCGCCGGCTTCTCCGGCGTTTATCAGCTGTATCGCCTGCGCGATCTCGGCTTCCGCGTGCATCTGGTGGAAGCCGGCGCCGGCCTCGGCGGCATCTGGCACTGGAACTGTTACCCCGGCGCCCGGGTAGACACCCACTGCGACATCTATCAGTTCTCCCGCGAAGACCTCTGGCGCGACTGGACCTGGAGCGAACGCTTCCCCGGCTGGGCCGAAATGCGCCGCTACTTCGACTATGTAGACGAGAAACTGGGCCTCTCGCGCGATGTGAGCTTCAACACCCGCGTCGAGCACGCGGAGTTTGATGACACGAACCAGCGCTGGCTGCTGTCAACCAATCAGGGCACGACGCTCAGCGCGAACTTCGTAGTGGTGTGTACCGGCTTCGGCTCCAAGCCCTACATCCCCGAGCTGAAAGGCATGGAAAACTTCGCAGGTGAAGCGCACCACACGGCGCTATGGCCGCAAACCGGGGTCAATCTTGCCGGCCGGCGCGTCGGCATCATCGGCACCGGGGCCAGCGGCATTCAGGTCGCGCAGGAAGCATCGAAGGTCTCCACGCACGTGACGGTCTTCCAGCGCACGCCGAACATGTTCCTGCCGATGGGCCAGCAGCAGCTCTCGGCCGAAGACAACGCCCGCATGAAGGCCAACTGGCCGACCAGCTTCCAGCGTCGCGGCGAATGCTTTGGCGGCTTTGATTTCGATTTCATCATGAAATCCGCGCTCGAATACTCGAAGGAGGAGCGCGACGCCATTTACGAACAGCTGTGGGCCGCCGGCGGCTTCAACTTCTGGCTCGGCACCTTCTTCGACATCTTCACCAACGAAGAAGCCAACCGCACGGCCTATGAGTTCTGGCGCAACAAGGTGCGCGCACGCATCAAGGATCCCAAGCTCGCCGACATGCTGGCGCCGATGGAGCCGCCGCATCCCTATGCGGTGAAACGGCCGTCGCTGGAGCAGTGGTATTTCGATCTGTTCAACCGCGACAACACCACGCTCGTCTCCCTCAAGGAAACGCCGATCGAGGAAGTCATCCCGACCGGTGTGCGCACCAGTGCGGGCGTGCATGAATTTGACCTCTTGGTGTTCGCCACCGGCTTCGACGCCGTGACCGGCGGTCTGACCAGCATGAATATCCTGAGCGCCGACCGCAGCACCACCATCAAGGACAAATGGCGCAAGGGCGTGCGCACCCAGCTGGGCGTGGCGACCTCGGGCTTCCCCAATCTGCTCTTCAGCTACGGCCCGCAGGCGCCGACCGGTTTCTGCAACGGCCCGTCCAGCGCGGAATATCAGGGCGAGTGCATCGTGGAACTGCTGGCGCACCTGCGCGCGCAGGGCCACCGCCGGATCGAAGCCGAGCCGGCGGCCGAGGAACACTGGCGCGACCACATCATGGAACTCGCCCAGCACACGCTCTTCCCCAAGGCCGATTCCTGGTACATGGGCGCGAACATCCCGGGCAAGCAGCGCGAAATGCTGATGTATCCCGGCGGGCTGCCGCGCTATCTGGAAGAGTTCAAGGCCTGCAAGGACAAGGGCTATTCAGGGTTTCGCCTGAGCTGAGCCGAGGCGGCGCACCGGGTCTGCGCTAGCGCCGCCCGGGCGCGCTAGCGCTCCTCCACCAGCCGGAAGCCGATGATCCGCCCGCGCCCGGACGCTGCCGTCCAGTCGCGGGTCGTCACCCGCAGATGTTCCGGGTCCTCGAACCACGCCCCGCCGCGCAGCACGCGCCGGCCGCAGTCGCCTTCCCAGCAGTCGCTGGTCCACTGCCAGACGTTACCCAGCATGTCGAAAAGCCCGAACGGATTGGCCGGGAAACTACCGACCGGTGCGGTCTGCGGATTACGCCACTGGGTGGCGCAACCGTCGCAGTTGGCGTGGTTGACGCCGATTTCATCGCCCCAGTAGTAGGCGGTCGTGGTCCCCGCACGGGCGGCGTGCTCCCACTCGTCTTCGGTCGGCAGGCGATAGCGCTTACCCGTTTGAGCGTTCAGCCAGGCGATGAATGCCTGCGTATCGTCCCAGCTCACGTTGATCACCGGGCGCTGCTCGCGACCCCATCCGGCGTCGTCCGGGCGGAAGCCGTTACAGCCGCCGGCCGCCACACAGGCATCCCACTGCGCGAACGTGACCGCGTATTTGCTCATCCAGTAGGCGCGTCCGGGGATAGGGATGAAATCGCGCGCCATGGCCTCGGCCAGCGCCTTGTAGCCGGCCTCCGCCGCTTCCAGCGCCTGCAGCTGCTGGCGCAGGCGCTGCAGGATCAGCGTCTGATCTTCGGCGCGGACGGGAACCGGGCAGAGCAGCAGCGCAAGCAAGCAGGGCGCGCAGGCCCGCAGGCTGTTACGGCACCAGCGGATGGCGTCGACCGTCCTCATGGCGCGACGCTCCCTTGGGCGGCGAGCAGTTCGGCGCGCCGCCCGGCGAGGCGCTCGGCCTCATTCAGGGCCTTGCGCGCGGCGGCGGCGTTTTTCGCCGACAGTGCGGTCTGGGTGGCGGTGGTCGCCGCCGCAAAGGCCCGGTCCAGCACCGCCACTTGCGCCGCCTGTGCGGCCGCGCGCGCTTGCGTGAAGCGTGCAATCGCCGACTCGAACTCGCCCGCCTCCGCCAGTTGCACCGCCTCGGCGCTGAGTGCGTCGAGCTGCGCCCGCTCGGGCGGCTCGCCGACCCGCTCCGCCTTCGCGAGCTGGGCCAGCGCCTGCCGCGATTCTTCGTAACCGGTACGGGCTGACTGCAGGCTCGCAAACTGCACGGCCAGCGCTTTTTTCAAGGCCGGATCGATGCGTGTCTGGTCGGCCTGCTGCGCGCCCGGCGTCTGGCCCGGTCCCAGCGAGCGGGTGCCGCCAAGGGCCAAATAGAGCACCGCGGCGGCGACCAGCGCCAGCAGGGCGAGCGGCCAGGACGGCCGACGCTCACGCCCGAAAGACGCGGGCTGGGCGGGCTCGGCCGCCGCGGGATGCCCCACCGAGGTGGCTGGCGCGAGGGTCAGCGTCTCCGCGTGGTGGCCCGGACTGACCACCACCGTGCGCTGAAGATCCTGATAGCCGTCGGCGACCGCCAACAGGCGCACCGCGCCGATCGGCAGCGGCAGCGGCTGCCCCGCCCAGACTTCGCGGCGGACGGCGCCTTGCGGGTCGGTTAACTCCAGCACCACCCGCGCATCGGACGGGTTGAGGTGCAGCGTCAGCAGGCCCACGCGGGATTCGCCCGTCGCCGACGACGCAGCCACGCGCGGGTGCTGCGCGCTGCTGCCCGAAGGCGGCACGGTTTGCGTGCGTTGCAGGGACTGCAACAACAGCCCGACATCCATTTCTGTGACGGATCCCGAGGGCGGCAGCTCATCCAGATTGACCAGCGGCGCACGCTGCCCGGAGGGCGTCAGCGCCACGCCTTCCATGATCTGGTCGGCCGACTCGAAGCGATGCCAGTTCCGCTCCATCGCCGCGACGGCTGCCAGCACCTCGCCGGCCGAACCCAGGCGGTCTACCGGGTCCTTGGCCAGCAACAGATCCAGCAAGGGCTGCAGCCCGCGAAGCGGGGGCGGCAGCGGGGCCGGCGGCTGAAAGGCAATGCTGTAGAGATAGGAAGCCGAGGACTCTGCCTCCAGCGGGCTCAATCCGGTCAGCATCTCGAACAGCATGACGCCGAGCGCATACAGGTCGGACCGCTGATCGAGCGGCCGGCCCAGCGCCTGTTCCGGGCTGAAATACCGCACCGTGCCCGGATTGACGCCCGCGCCCGTGAGGTTGGTGGAGGCGTCCATCACCTTGGCGATGCCAAAGTCCATCAGGAGGGCGTTCTCGCCCTGAAACATGACGTTATCCGGTTTGAGATCCCGATGAATAACGTTGCGCGCATGCGCCGCCTGCAAGGCCCCGGCGACGCGGCGGGTGATGGCCAGCGCTTCTTCGATGGAACACGGTCCGTGACGCTGCAGGCGGTCGCGCAAACTACCGCCTTCCAGAAAGGCCATGGTCATGTAAGGGCGCCCGTCGTCCAGCAGGCCGTACTGGTAGACCGGCACGATGCTGGGATGTGAAAGGCTGGCGGCGGTCCGCGCCTCGCGCTCAAAGCGCACCCGCAGCTGGCGGTCGTCATCCAGCCGCTGGTCGATCACTTTCACCGCCACCAGACGGCTCAAGGCGTCTTCGCGGGCCAGCCACACGGTGGCCATGCCGCCGCGCCCGAGTCGGGAAAGCACCGTGTGCCCGGGCAGGGCCAGCGGCTGGTCATCCGCCATGACAATTGTCGAGACGATTGATCATGTGGCTAGGGTGCCAGAGGTCGGAGAGGGGAGGCAACGCAGCCGCCACAGCCACCGCAGGCAAGGGCCTCAGCCGGGGACCTCGACGCGAAAACTCAGGGTGAATTCGCCGCTCGGGTCGTCGGCAAAGTGTCGGCCGAGGCAGAGCGCGCCCGCGCCCAGCAGCACCGCAGACTTGCCCGCGAGCGGCACGTCCACGCTGCCGTTCTCGACCCGCAGCCAGGTGCCGCAACGGCTGCGGTCGCGCACCCGCCAGACCTGACCGTCAACAATGAAGTCCAGATGCCGCCCCGAGACATTGGTCCCCTCCACCACCACGCTGCCCCCGCCTGCCGGCTGGCGCCCCACCTGCACCGGGGACTGCTGGGCGGAGAAGCGCCGCTCGCGGCCACCGACGCTGATCCAGAGTTCGGGCAGCGGCAAATCTTGCAGCGAGAGATTGACGAATTCGGTGCTGTTACCACCCTGCCACTCGTAGGTGAAGACCTCGATTTCGCCGACCCCTTTCAGCACCCGGCTGCCGAAGGCCTTGCAGCCCGCGCTGAGCGGCGCGGGCAGGTCGATAACGACCGCCTCACTCAAAAAGATGCGGCCGGACAGGCCTTCAATCAGCTTGTGCAGCCGGGCCGCGGTGATCACCGTGTGGCCGCTGATATCAAAACGCCCCAGCACATCGGCCACCTGTACAGGCCCGCGGGCCAGCCCGGCATACAGTCCCAGACCGGGTTCCTGCGCCGCCTGCATACAGGCAATGCTGGCTTCCAGCGCCCGCGCCGCGAGGTTCTCGCCCGGCGCGAAGTAGACGATGAGGTCATCCCCGTCTGATTTCACCGCCCGCCCGCCGTGGCGCTCGACTATCGCCTGCAGGCGCTCGAGCAAGTCCCGCAGCAGCCGACCCGCCGCCACATCGCCCAGCCGGCTGGTCAGCGCGGACGACTCCGCGATGTCGAGAAACAGGACGGCGGCGGGGGCTACAGGCGCGGGCATCGCGGTATCGGGAAACACATGGCGGAGTGAACAGAAGATCGCATGCGGTCTTTTGGGGGTGCAATAGCATCACGGCGCCGGCGCTTGCTGTTGCGCCGCGTTCACCGGCAGCCTCCACCGCACGAGGAGGCGCCGACCCGCGGCGCCTGGCTTGTCACCATGCCCCGACGGAGGACTGCCATGGATGTCGACGCGCTGCTGAACGACCCGACCTTCTTCGCCAACGACCGCTACTATCAGCTCTTCGACCGGATGCGCCGGGAAGACCCCGTGCACTGGACCGCGAGCCCGGACGGGCGCGGCTACTGGTCCCTGTTCGCCCATGCCGACCTCAAGCACGTGCTGAACGAACCTCTGCTGTTCAGCTCCGAGCGCGAGGGCGTGTTCCCGGTGCTGGACGCAGAAATGGCGAAAATTGCCCGCGACGCCTGGGGCGTCGGGCAGAACGTGGCGATGATCGATCCGCCGCGGCATACCGAATTCCGCAAGGTCATCGCCCAGCCCTTCATGCCGAAGCCGCTGGCCGACAACGAGGCGCGCACCCGGGCGCTGATCGACGGCATCTTCGATGCCCTGCCGGCCAACGGCGAAATCGATCTGGTCACCGACCTCGCGGTGCGCATCCCCATGGCGGTGATTTGCGATGTGCTGGACCTGCCGGCATCCGACTGGGACCGGCTGCTGCACTGGGGCAAGCTCGCCATCGGCGGCTCAGACGCCGAGTACAGTCTGGGCAGCGCGGCGGCGACGATGGATTTTGGCTATCAGTGCCTGAAGGACTACAGCGCAGCCATTACCGCCACGCGGCGCGGCTGCCCGCACGCCGACCCGCTTAGCCAGCTCGCCAACGCGCAGGTCCAGGGTCGACCGATGCGCCAGAGCGAGGCGACCTACAACGCGGTGCAGGTCATCCTCGCCGGCTTCGAAACCACGCGGAATGCCTTCTCCGGCGGGGTGCTCGCGCTGCTGCAAAATCCGGCGCAGATGGCGCTGCTGCGCGAGGACCCAAAGCTGCTGCGGCTGGCGGCGGAAGAATTTGTCCGCTGGTCCAATCCCGTGATCTCGCTGATGCGGGTCGCGACCGCCACCACCACGCTGCGCGAGAAGACCATTCGCGAAAACGACCGGCTGGTGCTGTGGTTTCCCTCGGCCAACCGCGACGAGACGGTGTTCGATCGACCTTACGAGTTCGACGTTAGCCGCCATCCCAACCTGCACCTCGGCTTCGGCGCCGGCCCGCATTTCTGCCTCGGCGGGCCGCTGGCGAAGCTTGAAATCAGGCTCGCGATGGAAGCGCTCATCGCGCGCTACGACGGCATAGAGATCACCGGCCCGGTGGAATGGGTACAGTCGACGTTCGTCGGTGGCCTGAAACATCTACCGGTGCGCCTGAAACGCAAGCGCGCGCTCCAGACAGAGGCGGCGACCGCCTGAGTCGGGGCAAAGCCCCTCCCACGAGGCCCATGGGAACGGCAGCGCCAGCAGCAAGCCCACAAAAACCTCAGTCGGCGCAAAAGCCCCCGCCCACCAGCCCCGTGGGAGCGGCAACGCCGCGACGCCATCAGCAACTTCACGCCAACATCAGTCGGGGCAAAGCTCCTCCCACGACGCCGGCGGCAAGTCATCCAGCCCTCCCACGAGAATCGCGAGACCTCTGCAATGCCCGTCG
>JAURHQ010000080.1 GCA_030833185.1 Gammaproteobacteria bacterium
CGGAATCTTCGAAGGCTGTGGCACGCTCATGCCGTTTACCACCGGCACAGTCGGCAGCGTCGCCAGCGGCGGCGGTTGTTGCTGAACGACGGCCGAACGTCGACCAAGCTCCTGAATCACACGAGACCAAGCCCATGGATCTGATCAAAGCCCGCATCCGCGATATCGCTGATTTTCCCAAGCCCGGCATCCTGTTCAAGGACCTCACGCCGCTGATGCGCGACCCGGTCGCGCTGCGCATGACCACCGAGGCCCTGGCCGCACCGTTCCGTGAGGCGGGGGTGACGGCGGTCGTGGGCATGGAGGCGCGCGGCTTCATTTTCGGCACGCTGGTCGCCGCGGCGCTGAACGCGGGCTTCGTGCCCTTGCGCAAGCCCGGCAAGCTACCGGCCGCGACCCACGCGGTGGCCTACGATCTGGAATACGGCTCTGCCACGCTGGAAATGCATCAGGACGCGCTGGACGCCGGTGATCGCGTGCTGCTGGTCGACGACCTGATGGCTACCGGCGGCACCGCCGCGGCCAGCCTCGCGCTGGTCCGACAGACCGGCGCCACGGTGGTCGGCTGCGCCTTTGTGATCGAACTCGACTTCCTGCAGGGCCGCGCCGCGCTGGGCGATTGCCCGGTCCACGCGCTGCTGCATTACTAGGCGCGTCGCGGCTACTCCCGATGTGCGTGCTGGTTGTCGCGCTGCGCGAACATACGGACTATGACCTCGTGGTCGCGGCAAACCGCGACGAATTCCACGACCGCCCCACCGCGCACGCGGCGCCCTGGGCCGACCAGCCGACGTTGCTCGCCGGACGGGATCTGGAAGCCGGCGGCACCTGGCTGGGCGTTGACCAGCACGGGCGCTTCGCCGCGGTGACCAATGTGCGCAGCGCCGCCCCCACCAGCGGTCCGCGCTCGCGCGGCCTGCTGGTCAAGGACTACCTGGCCCAACCGGCACAAGGCGCGGCCGACTACGTGGCGTCTCTACAGGGCGCTGCCCGCGCCTATGCCGGCGTCAATTTTGTCGCCGTGGATCACACCGAAGCGGTCGCCTGGAGCAACCGCGACAGCGCCGCGCGGCCGCTGACGCAAGGGCTGTTCGGGCTCTCCAACGGCGCGATTGATGAAGACTGGCCCAAGCTCACGCGCTTGAAGGCGGGCTTTCGCCACGCCGCCAGCGCAAGCGGGAATGCGCTGGTGGAGGCCCTGCTGACGCTGCTCGCCGATGCCGCGCTGCCGCCAGATGCGGCGCTGCCCGACACCGGCGTTGGGCTGGAGCGCGAACGGCTGCTCGCCCCCATTTTTATTCGCGGCGCCGGCTACGGCACGCGCTGTTCCAGCGTGGTCCTGCGCAAGCCCGGCGGCGAACTCCTGTTCGTCGAACGACGCTACGACGCGCACGGCCGCACCAGCGGCGAAGACCGGTTTCAGTTGCGCCCCGGCCGCACCGAGCGCATGACATGAGCGCGCCCGCGCTCGCCCCCGACCGGCTCGCAGCCGCCTTCCGCGCCGTCCGCGACCTCAGCACACAACTGATCGCGCCGCTCTCGCCCGAAGATGCCGCCGCGCAGTCCATGCCCGACGCCAGTCCGGCCAAATGGCATCTGGCGCACACCACCTGGTTTTTCGAGACGGTAGTGCTGGAAGCGGCAATCCCCGGCTATCGCTCGCCGTTCCCCGGCTATCGCGAGCTGTTCAACTCCTACTATCAGGCGGTGGGGCCGCAGTTCGCACGCCCCCAGCGCGGCCTGATTACCCGTCCCGGTCTGGCCGAGGTTCTCGACTACCGCCAGCACATCGACCAGCAACTGCTGGCGCTACTCACGCAAGGCTTGCCCGAGCCGCTCGCGCGCCTGGTCGAACTCGGTCTGCACCACGAGCAGCAGCATCAGGAGCTGCTGTTGATGGATTTGAAACATCTCTTCGCCTGCAATCCGCTGGCGCCGGCGTATCTCCCGTTGTCAGCCCCGCCGCCCGTGGCCGTCGCGCCGCTGCGCTGGGAAGCGCAGTCCGGTGGCGTGGTGGACATCGGCAGTGCCTCGGACGGCTTCGCCTTCGACAACGAGCGCCCGCAGCACCGGCACTATCTGGCGCCCTACGCGCTGGCCAGCCGCGCGGTGACCAACGGCGAGTTTCTGGCGTTCATCCTCGACGGCGGCTATCGCCAACCTGGCCTGTGGCTGGCGGACGGCTGGAGCACCGTGCAGCGCGAACAGTGGACGCGTCCCGCCTACTGGCTGGACGACGCAGGCGAACGCGAGTTCACCCTCGGCGGCAACGCGCCGCTCGCCCCCGCCGCGCCGGTCTGCCACCTCAGTCTCTACGAGGCCGACGCCTACGCCCGCTGGGCCGGCGCCCGCCTGCCGACCGAGTTTGAATGGGAACATGCGGCGCGCGCGCTGCCGGTCGAAGGCAATCTGCTCCAGCTGGATGGCCTGCAACCCCGCCCGGCGGCGGCGCAGGCCAGCGGCCTGCAGCAGATGTTCGGCGACGTCTGGGAATGGACCAGCAGCGCCTACTCGCCCTATCCGGGTTTTCGCCCGCTGGCCGGCGTGGTGGCGGAGTACAACGGTAAATTCATGGCCAGCCAGTTCGTGCTGCGCGGCGGCTGCTGCGCGACGCCGCCCGGCCACGTGCGTGCGACCTATCGCAATTTTTTCTACCCGCATCAGCGCTGGGCCTTCGCCGGCCTGCGCCTCGCACGCGACCTGTAGAGCGCCTCAGCTCGACAGGCCGCCGTTCACTTTCAGCGTCTGGCCGGTGATGAACGCGGCCTCGTCGGAAAGCAGGAATACCGCCGCCGCCGCCACGTCTTCGACCCGGCCAAAGCGCGCCAGCGGCGTCGCCGCCTCCACGCCCGCGCGGTAGGCCGGGTCCATGTCCTGTTCGGCAAAGGCGGTCGCGATCCAGCCCGGCGCAATCTCGTTCACCCGCACGGCCGGTGCGAGCGAGCGGGCCAGCGCGCGCGTAAAGCCGGTGATCCCGGCTTTTACCGCCGCGAACATCTCGGGATTGCGTCCGCCCATGCCGTGGAGCGCAAGATCCCACGAGGTATTCAGCAGACAACCGCCGCGCTCCCGCAGCAGCGGCGCCACCGCCCAACCGCACAGCATGGTGCCGCGCAGATCGGTGTCGATCAGCCGCGCCAGTTTTTCCAGATCGCTCAGACGGGCGCCCTCGCCGGTCAGGATGTCGGCGCCGGCGATATTGCACCAGCCGTCGATCCCGCCCAGCACCCGGTGCGACTCACGCACCAGTGCATCGACCGCTGTCGGATCGCCCACATCACCGCCGAGGGCGTGGGCCTGCGCGCCGGCCGCACGCAGACGGGCCGCGCTAGCCTCGGCCGCCTCCGCTGAGCGGCGATAGTTCAGCACCACCGCCGCGCCTTCGCGGGCGCAGGCCTCGGCAACCGCGCGACCGATGCCGCTGCTGGCGCCGGTGATGACTATTTTTTTACCCGCGAGTCGCATGGGGCCTCCTGAGGCATAAGGCAGGAAATTGGGCCAACGGAGGCGCCATCAGGGCGCACTGACCAGCGTCGGCGGTGTCAGGTAGCCGAGGGCTTCCGGGGCGTTGATGCGACACACCGCCGGCTGCCCGGCAAGGCGTGCCTGCAGCCAGTCGCGGGCGCTGGCCAGCACTTCCGGCGCGGCGGTCAGATAGGGCGCCGTGAACGGAATCGGCCGTTGTCCCGGCGCGAGTTGCAGCAAGGCCGGCGCCTCGGCGCCCGCCGGGCGCAGACTGAGTTGTGCCCACGCCACCCGGCTGCCGTCGCGGATTTCCCGGCGGAGCAGCGCCAGCAGTTCGCGCAACTCGGTCATCACCGCCGCGCAGGCCGCCTGTTTCAGTTTCAGATGCCGCAGGTCGGCAAACGCGCACTGCAGGCCGTCTTCGGCGGCATACAGCGGTGGCGCGCGATCGCCGAAAGACCAGTTGCCGCGCACGTTCTCCGCGGCCGGTGCCTCAACGGTCGGCGACAGCCTGACGGTGGGGCGGACGGCGGGCGCGGGCGTCGCCAGCGGATGCACGGGGACGGCCGAGGTTTCGGCCACCGCGACGCCGGCGGGCGGCGCAGGCGGTGGCGGCTGCACCGCAGGCAGGGGGTTGGCGGGCGCGACAGCGGGGCGTTCGCCGGCCGCAAAACTCTTGACCGCCGCCGTTGGCGCGGCGGCCTCGACGGGATTCTGGACCGGGGCGGGGGCGTCCAGAACGACCACCGGCGCCGACCCCGCCGGTGCCGCCTGCAACTGGGTTGCGTCGATCGCGGGCCCCGACGGCGCTGGCGGCACCCCGGCAGCCGGGGCGACCGGCACCGCGGCGGCGACCGCGCCACCGCCGGTGCAATCCGTGCTGGCACACCAGGCCTCCAGCACCGCGCGCTCGTAAGCGCCCTGCCCGCCCGGGTTGGCGGTGGCCAGCATCGCCTGACGATGGCCCACGATCATCCGCACCTCACCGCCCGCCTCGCGCACCATCCGGACCGGTTCGCCGGCGTCGACCCCTCTGGCCATCTCCTCGAGGCGGGCGATGTAGCTGCGCATGCCGCGCTGCCAGCCCTGCGCTTTACCGCGCGCGGCGCGCCCGATTTCGTGCTCGTGACGCGCAATAAGCTGATTCAGCGCCAGCGCCGCGAACATTTTTTGCTCCTCCGGCGGGCGACGACCCATCTCGCGCACGAGCTCGCGCCAGTTGGATACGGCCGCATTGGCCGGGCCAGTGCCTAGCAGCACCAGCAGCATCAGCAGCATGGCGCGCGCGGCATTCGCTCGCCGTCGCATCGACTTAGTCCAGCCCCAGCATGGTTTGCAGAATGGCGTAGTGGTCTTCAAAAAACGCACTCGCCGTGAGTTCGGCCAAGGGGACCCAGCGGGCCTCGGCGGCATCGTCGCCACCGGCCACCTGCGGCGGCGCGGGCAGTGCCGACAGGTCGAAATGCCAGACATGGGTGATGGTTCTGCCGCGCCGCGAGCGCAAGGGGTGGTCAAACACCCGCACCGCCTGCGCCAGCGGCGGGTCGCGCAGCGTCAGGCCGGTCTCTTCGGCGAGTTCGCGACGTGCGGCCTCGGCCAGCGACTCGCCGGGATCGAGAAAGCCACCGGGCAAGGCCAGCAGGCCAAGGCCCGGCAGTCGTCCCCGCCGCACCAGCAGAATCTGGTCCCGCCAGACCACCAGCGTGTCCACGGTGACAAACACCGGCGGAAACGGCGCCGCCGCCCAGCGCTGGCGGTACTCCTCAATGAACGCCTGTTCGACAGCCAGTGCCTCGGCCGCCGGCGAATCCCAGAGCGCGGCGACCAGCGCCTGCGCGGCCGCCGGGATCTCGCTCGCCAGCAGCGCCGCGCGGGCGGCCGGCGCGGCCGCCAGCAGGCGCGGGCCGAGGTCATCGGCATGGGGCGGCGCGGCGGGATCCGGCGCAAGCGCCTGCCAGTGAGGGAACAGCGTGGCGTAGTAGTCAGGCGTCGCGCGTTCGAGCCCAAGGCAGGCGATCTGGCTTGGTGCGGCGGGTAGGCCGGATACCGCACAGGCGTCTGCGACCAGCGCCTCGACGCGCGCGGCCCAGCGGCTGTCCTCATACCAGCAATCTGCAAGCGCCAGCACCCGGCAGCGCGGGTCGGGCAGACAGGCCGCCAGCATCGCCAGACGCTGCGGCAGCGACCACGCGTTGGGCGGATCGCAGGGCTGCGCCGCCCCGGTACACACCACCGCGACCCGGTCGTAGGCGGCCAAGGCCGCCTCGATCAGAAACAGATGCCGACGGGTGACAGGCTGGAAACGCCCGATGCACACCGCGATGCGCGGCGCGGTGGCAGCGACTTCAGTCGCCATTGGCCAGCAGGGCCAGCGCCTCGGCGTGCAGGCTCGCGCTGGCGGCGGCAATGACCCGCCCGCCGCTGCGGACCGGCGCGCCCTGCCAGTCGCTGACGATACCGCCGGCGCCTTCGATGATGGGAATGAGCGGCGCGATGTCGTAATAGCCCAGCCCGGCCTCGACCACCAGATCGATATGCCCCGCCGCCAGCAGGCAGTAGGCGTAGCAGTCGATGCCAAAGCGCGTCAGGCGCGCGGCGGCCGACACCTGGTTGAAGGCGGCGAGTTCCTCCGGGCTAAACATGTCTGGCGTGGTGGCAAACACCGAGGCCTGCGCCAGCGCCACGCCCTGACGCACGCGCAAGGGCTGTTGCTCGCCGCCACGCAGCAGCCAGGCACCGGCCGGACCGCCCAGAAAAATCTCCTGCACGAAGGGCTGGCTCATCATGCCCAGCACCGGACGGTCGTCTTCGCACAGCGCCACCAGCGTGCCCCAGGTCGGGACGCCGCTGATGAACGCGCGCGTGCCGTCGATCGGATCAATGACCCAGCAGCAGGCGCTGGTGCCGGCCTGATTGCCAAACTCCTCGCCCAGCACGCCGTGATCCGGATAGCGGGCCAGGATGGCCTCGCGGATGACCCGCTCGGCTTCGCGGTCGGCTTCGGTCACCGGGTCAAAGCGCAGCCCGCCCTTGTCGGTCACGGGCAGCGGCGCGCGGAAGCGCGGCAGCACCACGGCCGCCGCAAGCGCGGCCAGTTCGGGCAAAAAAGCGAGAAATTCGGCGGCGCGTCGCTGATCCATGCAGGCTGTCGACGGAGTAAATGAGGCGCTGCATCATGACACCCGGTTTGCGCTGAGTACAATGCGGCCCCGCCCTGCGCATAGCCCGGAGGTAACCCTGATGAATCGTTTATTCCTCTTCCTAGGCACCAACCTCGCGGTGGTGCTGGTGCTTTCGGTGGTTCTCCAACTGCTGGGCCTCAATCGGACCGGCACGAACACCCTGCCCTGGCTCTTCATGACCGCGCTCATCGGCATGGGCGGCTCGTTCATTTCCTTGCTGCTGTCAAAGTCGATGGCGCTGCGCTCTACCGGTGCGCAGTTGATCGCCAACCCCGCCTCACCGACCGAACGCTGGCTGGTGGACACCGTCACCCGTCAGGCCAAACAGGCCGGTATCGGCATGCCGGACGTCGCCATTTTTGATTCCCCGACGCCCAATGCCTTTGCCACCGGCTCCGACCGCAATCACGCGCTGGTCGCGGTCAGCACCGGCTTGCTCCAGCAGATGACGCAGGACGAGGCCGAAGCCGTGCTGGGCCATGAAGTGGCCCACGTCGCTAACGGCGACATGGTGACGCTGACGCTGATTCAGGGCGTGGTGAACACCTTCGTGATGGTCTTTGCCAACCTGATTGCCAGCACGCTCGACCGCGACAATCGCGACGGCCAGCGCGGCATGGGCTATTTCATCGGCTACATGCTGGCGCAGTCGGTGCTGGGCGTGCTGGCCTCGATCGTGGTGTGCTGGTTTTCGCGGCAGCGCGAGTTCCGGGCGGATGCCGGTGGCGCCAGCCTCGCCGGCCGCATGAAGATGATTGCCGCCCTCGAGCGCCTGCGTCGGGGGCAGACCGCGCCGCTGCCGGCCGAAATGGCCGCCTTTGGCATCAGCGGCAACATGCTGGGCGGTCTGGCCCACCTGTTTGCCACCCATCCGCCCTTGAGCGAGCGGATCGAGGCCCTGCAGCAGGCGCGTTAAGGAGCGCGCCCACTGGCGGCTCAGGAATCACTCGGCGCGGGGCGCCGGCGGCCGTACAATGCGCCCGCCTAGCCCCTCAACCCCAACACGTTTCCGAGTGCCATGCTGCGAGCCCTGTCTGACCTTTACGACCGTACCATCCTTGCCTACCCCCGCCTCGTCCTGCTGACGCTGGCCGTTCTGCTGGTGGTGTTTGGCGCCGGCATCAGCCAGTTCCGCATCGATGCCTCGGCCGACTCGCTGCTGCTGGACAACGACGCCGACTATCAGGCTTGGCGCGACATGACCAAGCGCTACCCGACGCGCGACTTCCTGTTTGTCACCGTGACCCCCAAAGCCGACCTCTTCGAGCCCGCCTCGCGCGCCATCATTGCGAGCCTGCGTGCCGACTTGAAAGCCCTGCCGGAAGTGGAGTCGGTGCTGACCATTCTCGACGTGCCGCTGGTGAAAAACGTCGAGGCCAGCCTCTCCGAAGTCGCAACCAAATACCGCACGCTGGAATCTCCCGAAGTGGATCTGGCGAAAGCGCGCGAAGAACTGCTTTCAAGCCCGCTGTATCGCAAGGTGGCGATCAGCGAAGACGGCCGGACGACCGCCATCCGGGTGATGTTCAAGGATCATCCCGACTTCGCAAAAATCCGCGTTGACCGCGGCGATCTGGTCTACAAGCGCGCCACCGGTACCCTCAGCAAGGAAGAGGCCGATCGTCTGGCGTTGGTAGAGCCCGCCTACCAGCTGGGCAAGCGACAACTGGAAGAGACCAACCGCGCGGCCATTGAGCAGGTGCGCAGCGTGCTCGACAAGCACCGGGACCAGGCGCAGATCAACCTCGGTGGCCTGCCGATGATCACCAACGATCTCATCAGCTTCGTGCGCAGCGACATCATGGTTTTTGGCCTGGGCGCGCTGGTGCTGGCGATCACGATGCTGGGCTATCTGTTCCGCGAAGTGCGCTGGGTGATGATTCCGCTCGCCACCTGCGTGTACTGCACGGTGGTGATTCTGGGCACGCTGGGGCTGGTCGGCTGGGAGCTGACGGTCATCTCGTCGAACTTCATTGCGCTGACCCTGATCCTCACCATCTCCATCAACATCCATTTGATCGTTCACTACATGGAGTTATATCGCGAGCATCCCGACTACTCGCAGTTTGAACTGGTGCGGCTGACCGCGCGCGATATGGCCAAGCCGCCGGTTTACATCTCAGGCATCGGCTTTGGTGCCGGGCACTGGAATCACCGTTCGATCGTGAAAGACATGGACTCGGTCCACAGTGAATCCACCGTCATCGCCAAGCACGTCTTCCGCGACGCCGGCATTACGCACAAAGACATCGACGTGCTCTTCATCTACGACCACTTCACCCCGCTGGTGCTGATGGCGATCGAGGACTACGGCTTCTGCAAGCGCGGCGAAGGCAAGGACTTTGTGATGAACGGCCGCCTGCGCTGGCCGGATGGCGAACTGCCCATGAACACCAGCGGCGGCAATCTTTCCGAGGGCTATATGCACGGCATGCAGAACACCATTGAGGCCGTTCGGCAGTTACGCGGCGTGGCGCGCTGCCAGGTCAAGAACGCCCGCCATGCGTTTGTCTCGGCGGGTAACGCCGTGCCCACATCGGCCATGATTTTGCGAGGTTCGCTATGAGCACCACCGAGGCTTTCCCCTACCCCATCCCCGAGTTTGGCACCGAGCCCTACTGGGAAGCCGCCAATCGCCGCGAACTGCGTGTGCAGCGCTGTCTGGACTGCGGTCGGTTGCGCTGGGAGCCGGCCCCGCTGTGTCTTGACTGCCAGTCGCAAAAGCACGAATGGGCGCTGTTGTCCGGTCGTGGCACGGTGTATTCGTTCACCGAGATCACGCACCCGGTGCATCCGGCGGCCTTCGCCAAAGTGCCGTACATCGTGGTGGAGGTGGAACTCGCCGAGCAGCCCAATCTGCGCATGCTGAGCAATCTCCTCGGCACGCCGGCGGCACAGTTGCAGATCGGCGCGGCGGTTGAAGTTGACTTCAGCCCGCATCCCAACGGCCAACTGCTGCCGGTATTTCGACTGCGCCAGGCGTAAACATGCAGCGCGATCGGATCATCCAGCTGCACCAGCAGCAGAAGCTCAGCGAGGCCTTGCCCGCCTACCAGGCCTTCCTGGCAGCGCATCCTGATGATGCCGGCATGTGGACCAATCTGGGCGTGCTGTTAAGAACGCTGCGCCACTACCCGATGGCGATAGCCTGCTATCAGCGCGCGCTGGCCTTGCGCTCGCCGGATGCCGGCATCCTCAGCAATCTGGGCAACGCGCTGAAAGACTGCGACCGCTTGGATGAGGCCGTGGACTGCCACCGGCGCGCCCTTGCGCTGGAGCCGACCAGCACCACCGTGCGCTTCAACTATGCCATTGCGCTCCGCGAGGCCTGCGATTTTGACGCTGCGCGCATCGTGCTGGATGACTTGCTGAAGGAAGACCCCACGCGTGCCGTCTGGCAATGGGAACGCGCGCTGGTCAACCTGCAGGCGGGACATTTCACCCAGGGCTGGATCGATTATGAAGCGCGTTGGCGCACCGGCGAATTGCCGCGGCTAGACTGGGGCTGCCCGCGCTGGCAGGGCGAAGACCTGTCCGGCAAACGCCTGTTGCTAACGACCGAGCAAGGCTTTGGCGACACGATTCTCGCCGCGCGCTTTATCCCGCTGCTCGCCGCGCGCTATCCAACCGGGGCGCTGCAGCTGGTGTGCAAACCCGAACTCCAGCGGGTACTCGCCGGCCTGCCGGCGCAGCTGCTTGATGCCATGCCCGGCGCCGGCAGCGCCGACTACTACTGTCCGCTGATGTCGCTGATGGGCGTGCTGGGCATCGACGATCACAACGTGCCGCCACCCACGCCGCTAAGTATCCCCGCCGCGGCGCGCGAAAAATTTGCCTGGCTGGCCGCGCACGCGCCGGGTCGGCGCAAGGTCGGCATCGTGTGGAGCGGCAGCCTGACCTTCAAGGACAACGCGAAGCGCGCGGCCGGGCTTGAGCAGTTTCTGGCGCTGGCCGAATTGCCGCATCTGCAGTGTTACAGCTTCCAGAAAGGACCGCGCGAGGAAGACTTGAAAACGCACGCTGCCACGCCGCTCATCTGCGATCTGGCCCCGCAGCTTGCTGACTTTGCCGACACCGCGGCGGCTGTGATGCACATGGATTTGATCGTGATGACCGACAGCTCGCTGGCGCATCTGGCGAGCAGCCTCGGCAAGCCGGTGCTCAATCTGCTGCAGTACAAGCCCTACTGGCTCTACGGCACCGACGCGCGGATGAACGCGTGGTATCCCGCCATGCGCGCCGTCCGCCAGCAACAGCCCGGCGAGTGGTCGACGGTGTTCGCAGCGGCACGGGAGATCCTGTCCGCGACCTAGCCGCTAGCTTATTGGCACATCTGGCCGGTGTTGGATTTGTGGGCCACCACGCCGCCGCGCTGGCCGCCGCCGGCGTCGACTATTTCGACGCTTTCGCCGTCTGACTTGTCGTCTTCCTGCTCGTCGCCAGCCGCCGCGCTGTCGCCGACCACGGGCTCCGCCAACTGGTCTACGGTCATCGTCTCGGCCATCGCCTGCACGCTCCCGACCACCGTCTCGATGCTGGCAGATGCCAGCGCGCTCGCATCAAGCAAGGGGCTCGCCGCCGCGACCAGACCGGTCGAGACCACATTTCCCAGCCCGGTGATCGGTCCCTCCGACAGGAAAAACGCGTTTTGATGCCCGAGCTCGAGCACCCCGTTTGCGCCAACGACAAGACTGGCGTCGCCGGCCGTCGGGTGATTACCCTGCGGCCCCAGCGCCCCGCCGAAGAGCAACGTCGTACCGGGGAGCTTGCTGAAATTGAGATCGTTCACGAAATACGGCCCGTTGCCGTCAGGCGCGTCGGGCATGGTGTTTTCGATGTGTACGGTCTGGCCCGGCGAATAGGCTGCGAATTGGGCGAGAAAATCCTGCCGGTTCGGATCGATGCTCGCGACGCCGGGGCCCAGATCCACCTGCGTGTCGGTCAGAAAAACCACATACGGCACATCCGGATCCTTGAACGTCAGACCGCCCGCAAACTCGAGGCCCAGGCGTGCGGCGAAGAAGGCGTTAGGGCTTGCGGTCGGTGAGCCGTTGAAGGCCGGCAAGGGCAGCGTGATGCCCGCGGTGGCGGCGGCTTCAGCCAAACGGAGCAGCGACAGCTTGTCGCCCAAACTCCCGGGCAAGGTCCCGTTGCCCACGAACACCGGCGTTTCGAAGCGCGCCGCACCGTTGGCCACCGTGACCGCCAGACGCCGCGCGACCAGTTCGCCGTTTACCGTGAGACTCCGGAACCGCAGATCGCCATTCGCCAAAAAGCTGGCGTGGTTGAACACCAGCCCATCAACGACCGGATTTCCTGCACCGTCTGCGCTGAGCTTCGCGTAGGTGTAAACCGTGGCGTCGCCGCGATAGGCGCTGTTGTCGAGTTCGACGCGACCGCTGAGGGTTTTGCGTGTCGACGGCGCCGGCAGCATGCTGAGCGCGCTTTGCAAACTGGTAGAGGGCAGCTGCGCGAAGCTGGAAAAATCGGTATTTGCGAGAAAAATCTCCCGCGCGGCCGTGTGGGCTGCCAGCCCGGAACTGGTGCCAAGCGGCGCGATGAGCAGCCGGTCGGCACTCAGCAAGCCAGCTTCGCGGGTATTGAGCACGCCACTGTCAAAGCTGACAAACAGGCTGCTGTCGCGAAGCTTGCTGTCGGCTATCACTGAGGCCGCAATATCTATCCCGCCGCCAAAGAGCTGCACCGTTGCCTCACCCCGCTCGGCGTAGGCCCGCAGCTTGGCCTCGATGTTCAAGGCTCCCCCCTGCGAGACACTCCCCAGCTGGCCCTGACCCGCCAGAATCGAGACCATGGCCGGGCCGTAGTCGGTGATGGCCGAGACGGCGTCGGCCACGTTGACGGCGCGCCCCTGCAACGCCACGGTCGCTTTCGCGGCCTGCGGGTTCATGCCGGCCGGCACATCTACTTTCGCGACGACCGGGCCCGAGACCTCGAGTCGCCCCCGGCTATTGACCACCTGCACCGTGCTGAACACGTTGGAATAAACCGAGATGCCGTCGGTCAGGCTCAGCGTAGCTGGCGCATTGCCAGCGCCAGTGCCGCCCGCAATATCAACGGTCGCCGCACCACGCGGGGCCACCGCGCGCACCGCGCCCAACTGCCAGCCGTTCGCCCCCAGCACGTGGACGCCGGCAAACTGGTCGGCGGAATCGGTAGCCGTTGATGGGCTTACCACGCCCCGACCACCGGCGACAGCCACCAGACCACCCGCGATCGTGCCGCCTTGCCCCGCCACGTTGACCTGCGCATCGCTGCCCCCGAGGGCCTCGAGCTTGCCGGCCACGTTGATCGTGCCGCCGGTCATGTTCTGGATATTGATCGACGCATCGAAGGCACCGAGTTGCCGCGCGCTGATGTCGCCGTTCACCGCCACGCCCTCCTCGCCCGAGAGCAAGAGGCTGGTGTCCTGATTGCCTCGACCGGTCACGCTGATGTCGCCGTTGAGCGCAAGCGTTCTTCCGATGATCGACAGGCTGGCACCCGCAGTCTCGCCAAGCACCGACACCGGGCCGCCGATCTGCACCGCACCGCGGGCGGCAATGGCGGTAGGCCCGCTGGCGACGGTGGCGCTGGCGTTCCCGTGACTCGCGACAACGCCAAGGCCATCCGCGACCGCAATATCACCCGCGTTAGCCGCGGTAATTTCCAGCAGTGCAAGGTTCCCGCCGGTCGAGCTGAGCCGGCCGTCGACGGCAATACCTCCACGCTGCGTCCGAATACCAAGGTCGGCGATGTCACGCCCGATGGCCGTGACATCGCCGCTAACGCGGATCCCGGTACCAACAGGCGAGGTGCCGTCGGTGTCGAGCAAAATGCCCGCAAGCAAGCCGTTCAGCGCCGACACCCCGCCGCTGCCAAGCACCTCGATGGCCTGCGTGCCGGGGGACAGCTGCTGGCCATGGGCCAGGAAGCTAATCAGGGTTTGCCCGCCATGCTCGGTCGACAGCACCTCCGCCAGCACGTCGCCGCCAACGTGGATTTGATTGGCCTCGATCAGCGCATTAGCGAAGGACCCGACGCCGCTGCCAGCGCCGTGCACCAGCCCCGCGCGCACTCGGAGATCCTCGCCGAGCATGACCAGCCCGGCCGGGTTATTGATCTGAAGTTGCGCCTTGCCGTCATCACGCAAGGCAGACAGCGAGACCGTGCCAGCCACACCTACGGTCCCCACCCGGTTGCTCACATTGATCGACGCATCGCCCACGGCGTTGCCCGCGAGCAAATCACCGCTCAGGGTGATACCGGTCGCGCCGGTCAGCAGGATGCTGGCAAGGCCGGCATCGGCGCGCGCCTCAATGTTCCCCAGCACGCTGAGCGCCCCGGTGCCCGTGCTGGTCTGCGAGAGGTTGACCAGCGCACCTGCCGTCACCCCTTCCGCCGCTACCGCGCCGCTGATGCTGATGTCGCTCTCGGCAAACACCTTGACCTCGGCGTGATTGCCGCTGGCCAGGAGGCCCTGCAGGCTCGCGCGATTGCCCTTGACCGTGATGAAGGCGTCCTGACTTGCCGTGACCTGCACATCGCCCGTGATGGTCACCTGCCCGCCCAGCTTGGTGCCATCGCTGCGCGACACATTGAAGAGGCCGTTGCTAAGCCCGTCGATAATGACATCGCCAACAATCGTGGCGTCGTCCTCGGCCAGCACCTGGATCTGGTTGGCGGCCTTGAGTTCGCCGCCCAGGTTGACCGACGCGCCTTGCACGACAATGTTCGGCGTCGTGACCGAAACCGTGACGTCGGTTGCCTCAAGCTTGCCCGCACTGACCCTGCCGCTCGGGCCTAAACCGGCAGCGAGTTCAATTTTTGCTGCACGCACGTCACCCAGCTGGATTTTCCCGCCCCCCGATCCGCTGGTGCCAACGCCCGCGATCGCCCGGAACTTTCCGGCGAGATCAAAGCCCACGCCGGCAAGATTGATGTCGCCATGGTTGTTGGTGGTGACGGTAGGCAGCCCGGTGCCATTGAGGCTGAATACGCCGGCCGAGGAAGGCGCGCCGGTGACCGTGCCAATCGCAATCGTGAGGTCAGCATCCGCATCGGTACCTGCAACCGAGCTCACGCCTGATGCGTTGATTTCGTCGGTGGCAATCAGCAACACGTCGACGCCGGCGTTCAATTGGCCTTCCACAAAGCCTTTGCCGACCGTCACACTGGTGGTTCCACCGGGGGCATTCGCATTGTTCTGCAGCGAGAGGAAGGCCGGGTCGATCAACAGCGCGCCGCCGCGTCCGGGGTCGACCGCTGTCTCACCCACCGCCATGCCGCCCTGATGCGCGCTGATCTCAATAAAGCCGCCCCGCTCGCCGCCGGCGCCGCCGGCAGTGCTCACCTGCGCGCCTTCTTCCACCACCAGATTCTGCTCGCCTATCAGCCGCACCACGCCGCCCTTGCCCGCGCCGCTGCCCGTCGCCAGCACCTTGGCCCCGTCGGTGACGATGACGTCCTTATCCGACACCAGCGCCACCCGCCTGCCGTTCACGCCGCTCGCATCTACGATGCCGGTATTGACCACATCGCCGCCGCTACCCCGCAGCACAATCGCGCCGCCGTCGCCTTCCTCGATGCCCGTCGCCCGCACCACGCCTGCGTTGTTCACCGCGGTCGCAACCAAATCAGAAGCCACCTTGGCCGTCATCAACACGCGGCCACCGTCCGCCAGCAGTTCGCCCGTGTTCTCCACCCCGG
>JAURHQ010000081.1 GCA_030833185.1 Gammaproteobacteria bacterium
CCGTCAGGTGCGCGCCGCCTATATGGCCGGTCAGCAGAGCTATTTGAAGTTGCTGCTGAATCAGGATGACCCGGGCCGCATGGCGCGGATGCTGCGCTACTACGACTACGTCGGCCAGGCGCGGGTCGGGGTAGGCGACGACTGCGGCGTCCATCACTTCCGGCATCTTGCGCAGGTAGGCTTCGACTTCTGCCGGCGAGACGTTTTCGCCGCCCACTTTCAGCATGTCCTTGTAGCGGCCCAGGAACACCAGATGGCCGTCCGCACGCAGCTTGGCCATGTCGCCGGTGTGCAGCCAGCCGTCGGCGTCGATGGTCTCGCGGGTGGCCTCGGGTTTATCCCAGTAGCCTTTCATCACCGCGTACCCGCGCGCCCACAGTTCGCCGGGCTCGTCCACCGGCTGCTCCTCGCCGGTCTCCACGTTGACCACGCGGAACTCGTAGTCGTTCATCGGATAGCCCGAACCGTGCACGCGCTGTTCGCGGGTGTGCAGCGGGTTATTGACCGACACATAGGCCCAGGTCTCGCTCATGCCGAAGCCGGAGATGGTGGGGCAGAAGGTGTCCTGCACGCGCTCGGCGATGGGGATGGTGCTTTCCACGCCGGAGGGCAGGGTGCCGATGCGCACCTTGAGCGTTCGCGGCTTGCGTTCCTGCGCGGTCAATAAATCCAGCCAGTGCGCTTCAAAGCCGTGCAGCACGGTGGCGCCTTCTGCTTCCGCCAGATCCAGCGCTTTCTCGGCGTCGAAGACGTCCATCATCACGTGCCGCGAGCCGCACAGCACGCTCATCATCACGATTTCGCTGAAGGCGTAGATGTGAAACAGTGGCAGGTAGTTCATGTGAACTTCCTGACTGGTGTAGCCCATGACCTGCGCGCGCTCGTGGGTGCAGCGAATGGGCACGTGGCTGTGCATCACGCCTTTGGGATTGCCGGTGGTGCCCGAGGTGTAGGCGAGCATCATGAGGCTGTCGGGATCGACCGCTGCCGCGCGGGCGGCGAGCGTCTCGTCGCTGACGGCTTCACCCGCCGCGAGCAGCGCGTCCCAGCCGGTGGCGTTGGGCAGCCGCAGTTCGCCGAGCACCACGAGGCGCTTCAGATCGGGATAGTTGGCGACCTTGAGGCCGTCGGCGGTGCGCTCGATGCCGGGCATCGACTCCATCAGCATGCCCTGATAGTCCACCGGGCCGGAGCGGTCGAGGCTGATCAGCGTCCCGCTTTTCGACTGGGTCACGGTGTAGGCGACATCGTCGGTGCGATAGCGGGTGTTCAGCGGCACGATGCAGCCGCCGACCCGCGCAATGGCGAACATCAGAAACAGCCACTCGGGGCGGTTAGTCATCCACAGCGCCACGTGCTCGCGCGGCTGAACGCCGAGTGCGATGAGGCCTTTCGCCACGCGGTTGGTTTCATGATTCAGCTGCGCATAGGTCCAGCGCTGGCCGTTGAAAGAAAACGCTTCACGGGCGCCCCAGCGCGCGGCGGCTTCTGCGAGAATGCCGCCCAACGTGCGTTTGCGGTACCAGTCCATAAATCTCCCCTTGCTGCGTGGCGCTGCGGGCGCCTGTTTTATTGTGGTTAAGCCTTAGCGACGCGTCGGTTCGCGCATGGTCACGAACTCTTCGGCCGCCGACGGATGAATACCGATGGTGGTGTCGAAAATCTCCTTGGTGGCGCCGGCGCGCATGGCAACCGCGAAGCCCTGGGCGATTTCTCCCGCATCTTCCCCGCACATGTGCAGGCCGACTACCCGGCGCGTAGCCTGCTCGACGATGAGCTTCATGAAGGCTTTTTCCTTCACCGGCGAAATGGTGTAGCGCAGCGGCGTGAAGCTTGAGGTGTAGACCTCGATGTCACCAAAGCGCGCGCGGGCGTCTTCCTCGCTGTAGCCCACGGTGCCGATCGGCGGCTGGCTGAAAATGGCGGTGGGGATGTAGTCGTAGTCGACCTGGGTGTCGCGCGCGGCAAACAGCCGCCGCGCCAGCGCCATGCCTTCGGCCAGCGCTACCGGCGTGAGATTGACCCGGTTGGTCACATCGCCCACCGCGTAAATCGACGGCACGTTGGTGCGGTAGTGCGCATCGACCTTGATCGCCCCGGCGGCGTCCAGCGCCACGCCGCAGGCTTCAAGACCCAGGTTCGCCGTCATCGGCGTGCGGCCGGTGGCGTAGAGCACACCGTCGGCTTCCAGCGTGCTGCCGTCCTTCAGCTGCAGGCTGAGCCCGCTGGCGGTCCGGTCAATGCGCGTGACGTCGGTGTTAAAGCGCAGATCGATGCCCTTGTGGCGCATCTGATCGGCCAGAAAGCTGCGGGTTTCGGTATCGAAGCCGCGCAGGAAAAGATCGCCCCGGTACAGCTGCGTTACCGCGCAACCAAGGCCCTGCAGGATGCCGGCGAACTCGACCGCGATGTAACCACCACCCACCACCACCATGCGGTGCGGCAGCTGCTCGAGGTGGAACATTTCGTTGGAGGTGAGGATGTGCTCGTGGCCGGGAATCTGCGGCACCAGCGGCCAGCCGCCGGTCGCGACCAGAATGTGCGTGGCGGTAATGCGTCGGCCCGCGACTTCCACGGTGTGCGGGTCGATCAGCGTCGCGCGGGCGGCGAAGACTTCGCAGCCGGCGTTTTTCAGCAGCCGCTCGTAAATGCCGTTCAGGCGCTGGATTTCGGTGTCCTTGTTCCGGACCAGGGTTGGCCAGTCGAAGCTCGCCTCGCCGCTGGTCCAGCCGTAGCCGGCGGCAACTTCGCGGTCTTCGCTGAAGCGCGAGGCGTAGACGAAGAGTTTTTTGGGAATGCAGCCGACGTTCACGCAGGTGCCGCCGAAATAGCGTTCTTCGGCCACCGCCACGCGAGCGCCAAAGCCCGCCGCCATGCGCGCCGCGCGTACGCCGCCGGAGCCGCCGCCGATGACGAAGAAATCAAAATCGTGTGAGGACATAAACATTCAACCGCTCGCGGAACCGACGCCGAGCATACTGGAAGGCGGCCGGCGACGGCAGGGCGAGGTGTGGCCCCCCGCGGCTATCGCGGCGTGCGCGCCGCTCCTGCAGGAAAAGCGACGGCAAGGCCTGTCGGGGCGGCGTGTACGCTGCGATTGCGCAGGCGACAGCGATGATGTCCATCGCGGTGCGCGCTGCGTCTACCGGCAAGGGAGTGGTCGGCCATGCTTGGCGGACAGGCCGGCATGACCACGACGGCTTCGACTGGGCTTAAAAGACGTCGCCCTGCCGCCTATATTTGGGGGAGGCGGGCAGGGCGAGGAAAGCAGGTGAACGCGGCAGATTCTGAACGGCCTGCGTGACAGGCTGATGAACGGCTGTCGGGTTAAGATGGCGACCCGATTCAGCGCGCAGCGGAGTGAGGCCATGGCCATGCAGGACACCTTTGAACTTGTCGAAGTCGGACCGCGCGACGGCCTGCAAAGCCAGCCGACGCTGGTGGATACTGCGACCAAGTTGGCCTTCATCGAACGGCTGGTCGATGCCGGCCACACCCGCCTCGAGGTGGTGAGCTTCGTCAATCCCAAGCGTGTGCCGCAGATGGCCGATGCCGACGAGGTGATGGCCGGCCTGCCGCAGCGGCCCGGGGTGAATTACATCGGGCTGGTGCTGAACCAAAAAGGCTTCGAGCGGGCGATGGCCAGTCCCTTGCAGCAGATCAATTCCGTCGACGTTGCCAGCGACACTTTCTGTCAGCGCAATCAGGGCACGACCTCGGCGGCGATGTTTGAGTCGATCAGCCTGATGGCGCGCGAGGCGCAAGCCGCCAAGCGCTTCTTTGGCGTGACCATCGCGGCGAGCTTTGGCTGTCCCTTCGAGGGCGTGGTCAATCCCGACCGGGTGGTGGAGATGGTGCAGCGCTATGTCGATCTGGGCGTGAGCGAAATTGCGCTGGCCGACACCATCGGCGTTGCGGTGCCCTCGCAGGTCAGCGCGCTGCTCGCGCGAGTGATGCCGCGCCTGAACGGCATTCCGCTGCGGCTCCACTTTCACAACACGCGCAATACCGGCATTGCCAACGTCTACGCGGCAGCGCTGGCCGGGGTGCGGGTGTTTGATGCGAGCTGTGGCGGCGTCGGCGGCTGTCCTTTTGCGCCGGGCGCGACCGGCAATGTCGGCACGGAGGACGTGCTTTACCTGCTGCAGGGCATGGGGCTGCACGGCACGGTGTCCTTGCCTGCCATCATCGAAACCGCGCGCTGGCTGGAAGGCCCCTTGGGGTCGCGGATGCCGGCCATGGTCAGCCGCGCCTCGCCGTTTCCGCCGCTCGCAGCCAGCGCCTGATCCGCGTTGCGACAGGACCACGCCGCGCCGCTCTACGTGGCGCTGGTGATCGCCGGCGCGCTGTTGATGGCCGCCAAAGGGATTATCGCCAAGCTGCTCTACAAGGCCGGCATCACGCTGGAAGCCTTGCTGGTGCTGCGCGCCCTGATGTCGCTGCCGCTCATCTGGGGCTGGGCGGCACTACGCGGTGAACTGCACCGGGTGTTCTCCGCGCCGCGTCGCACGCTGGCCTATGCGGCGCTGGGTGGTCTGTCGGGCTATTACGTGGGCACCTGGTGCGATTTCCGCGCGCTTGAACTGATCGACGCCAGCCTCGAACGCGTGTTGCTCTTTACCTATCCGGCGATCGTGGTGCTGGTGCGCGCGGCGCTTGGGCGGCGCTGGCCGGCATGGCGCGAAACGGTGGCGGTGCTCCTGACCTGGCTGGGCGTCGCGCTGGCGGTGGGCGGCTTTGATGCCGATCTTTGGCGCGCCAACGCCCACGGCGCGGCGCTGGTGCTCTTGTCGGCGGCGCTCTTCGCCGGGTATCTGCTGGCCAACGAGCATGTGGGCAGCCGCATCGGCAGCGTCGGCTTCATGGTGGTGGCCTCGACCAGCGCGGCGCTGGGGCTTTCGCTGCATTTCGCGGCGGTGGCCCCGCTGTCGGCCGTGTGGTCGCTCTCGCCTTCGCTGCTGCTCGCGATTCTCGGCATGACCGCGTTCACCAACGTGCTGCCGCTGTTCATGATCTCGGCCAGCATCGCGAAGATCGGTGCGGCGCGGGCCGCGATCATCACCGCCGTGGGGCCGCCCACCACGCTGCTGCTGGCCTGGTGGCTGCTGGGCGAAGTGATGGGGCCGGTGCAGTTGGCCGGCGCACTGTGCTGTGTCGGCGGGGTGATGATTCTGGAAGTCGGGCGGGCGCGGGGCGCGCCGGCGGCGGCTTAGCCCGGGTCTTCGTCCTCGGCCTGCGGCCCGGCGGCCTTGCTGCTTTCGGCGTACAGCCAGGCCGTTGCGCGCCGCCAACTCTCCGCCGGCCGCGCCGGCATGCCGGCATAAAGACCCGGATGACGCAGCGACTTGGTGATGCCGGACTGGCCCAGCACGGTGATGTCGTCGCCGATCTGCAAATGCCCGGCAACGCCGACCTGACCCGCCAGCGTGACGCGGTCGCCCAGCTTCGTGCTGCCGGAAATCCCGACCTGCGAGACCAGCAGGCAGCCCTCGCCGGTTTTCACGTTGTGGCCCAGCATGACCAGGTTGTCGATCTTGGTGCCGCGACCGACGCGCGTCTCGGTAAAACGACCGCGATCGATGGTGGTATTCGCGCCCACTTCCACGTCGTCTTCCAGCACCACGTTGCCGAGCTGCGGGATTTTCACGTGCTCGCCGTTGTAGGTGACGAAGCCAAAGCCGTCGCCGCCAATCGAGGCGCCGGGCTGCAGGATGACGCGCTGGCCGAGCACGCAGTCTTCGCGCACCACGGCGTGCGGGTAGAGCTCGCAGTCCTCGCCCAGCACGGCGCGGTCCATCACCACCACCCCGGCGTGCAGCACGCAGCCCGCGCCAATCACGGCCCCGTCGCCGATCGCGACATAGGGGCCGATCTGGACCTTGGCGCCAAGCCGCGCGTTGGGGTGAATGACGGCAGACGGATGAATGCGTTCGGTCTGGGTGTAGCGCGAGCGTTCAAAGAGGGTGGCGATGCGCGCCATCGCGTATTCCGGCGCGGCGTGCTCCACACAGGCTTTGCCGGGGATCAGCGCACCCGGTTTCACCACGAAGGCGGGGATCCGCGAGGCTGCCGCGAGGCGCGCGTGTTTGCCGCTGGTGACGAAAGAAAGGCGACCCGGGAGGTCGTCGGTCACACCGCACAGGCCCGCGATGGGCAGGTCGGCATCGCCGTGCAGGACTAGCTCAAACTGGATGGCGATAGCGCCGAGGGTAATCACGCGGCCTCCTTCAAATGCGGTCGAATGGTGACTCATGCGGGGGGGCATTGGTATACCCTTGGCCGCCCGCGCCACGCCCGGGTTGTCGTGAAGGGAGCGCTGATGTCCAACCTGCCTACCTCTGCCTGGCTGAAAGACCCCGGGCATTTTCTTGCCCTCGGTGGCGGCAGCGGGCTCGCGCCGCGCGCGCCCGGCACCTTTGGCTCGATGGTGGGCGTGGGCGTCTACGCGCTCATGGCTGCGCTGCCGCTGCCGTTATATCTGGTGCTGACGGCCTTGATGTTCGCGCTGGGCATCCCGCTTTGCGGGCGCACGGCGCGGGCGCTGGGGGTACACGACCATCCGGCGATCGTGTGGGACGAGGTGGCGGCCATGCCGGTGGTCCTGCTGAGCGCAGGGGGCGACTGGCGTTGGATGCTGGTGGGATTCGCCCTGTTCCGGCTGTTTGATATTTGGAAGCCCTGGCCGATCCGCTGGGTCGACCGCCGCATCCACGGCGGACTGGGCATCATGCTGGACGACCTCGGCGCCGCCCTGCTGGCCGCCGCGGCGCTGGTCTCGTGTCAATATTTCGCCTACTTTCAGGCCTCAAACTGAACGCTGACATTTCCAAAGCACATAAACGCCCGCAATGTCATCGCCCATTTTCAAAACTTTCGCTGCTGGCCTGCTGGCTGCCGGCGTGCTGCTCGCGCCGACCGCGCAGGCTGACATCTACAAGTACGTCGATAAATACGGCCGCGTCACGCTGACCGATCGGCCGAGTCATTCCGGCTTCAAGCGGCTGGTCAGGACCTGGAAGGGCTGGAGCGAGTCCACGGGCGGACGCTTCACCTACAAGCAGCTCGCGGTCAACCGCAAGCGCTTCCGCGAGGCCATCGCCAGCGCCGCCCGCGATCAGGAATTGCCGACCGCGCTGGTGCATGCGGTCATCACGGCCGAGTCCGCCTACAACCCCGAAGCCGTCTCCCGTGCCGGTGCGGTCGGGCTGATGCAACTCATGCCGGCCACCGCCGAGCGCTACGGCGTGCACAACCGCAAGGACCCGCACGCCAATATCAAAGGCGGGACGAGCTATCTCAAAGACCTGCTGGGGATGTTTAACAACGACGTGACGCTGGCGGTGGCGGCCTACAACGCCGGAGAAAACGCCGTCATCCAGTACGGGCGCCAGATCCCGCCGTATGAAGAGACCCGCACCTACGTGCAGCGGGTGTTGAAGTACTACGCTGACTACAAAAGGATGAAGGAGCTCTAGGCCTGCGGACCGCGCCGCGATCGAGCTTGGCGTAATCAACCAGTTGAGGTGCGGCCGACCGGCCGCTCCTGTGGGAACGAGGCTCGGCCTCGCACAGCACTGATCGGGGGCTACCCCGACTGAGGCTGTCGCGGGCTTCGGGCTAGCGTCGCGGCGTTGCCGCTCCCACTGGGGGCGTGGGAGGGGCTTGCTGCTCCGACTGAGGCTGTCGTGGGCTTGGGGCTGGGGTCGCGGCGTTGCCGCTCCCACTGGGGGCGTGGGTAGGGCTTGCTGCTCCGACTGAAGCTGTCGCGGGCTTGGGGCTGGGGTCGCGGCGTTGCCGTTATCAGGGTGTTCGTGGGAGCGGCATCGCCGCGACTCAGGTTGTGGTGGACTTGTTGCTGCTGTAGGCGATTCGGACCGCCAGCAAGCATTGCCGACGAGCTCCTGCAGGCCCGGCGCGTGCGCCGCGATAATCCCGAGCGCACACGCCAATTCCATCGCGGACGATCGGCCGTCTACGTGAATGACCGGTCGATTAGGTTAGAACGCTCACCGCGCTGCGACCGCCTACTCGTCGGTGACGCAGCCTTCGGACGCCGACTTCACGGTCTTGATGAACTTATATAGCGTGCCGCGCGTGGCCTTGTAGGGTGGCATCACCCAGCTCGCCTTGCGGCTCGCCAGTTCGGCATCGCTCAGGTTGACATCGATCCGGTTGGTCTCGGCATCAATGGTGATGACGTCGCCGTTCTGGATGAGCGCGATCGGCCCGCCCTGTTGGGCTTCCGGCACCACGTGGCCGACGATGAAGCCGTGCGAGCCGCCGGAGAAGCGGCCGTCGGTCAGCATGGCCACGTCGCTGCCCAGACCCGCGCCCATGATGGCGGAGGTGGGGGTGAGCATTTCGGGCATGCCGGGACCACCCTGCGGGCCTTCGTAGCGAATGACCACCACGTCGCCCTTGGCAATTTCATTGCGCTCGAGCGCGGCCAGCATCAGTTCTTCGGAGTCATACACCTTGGCCGGGCCCGAGAAGCGCAGGCCTTCCTTGCCGGTGATTTTGGCCACCGAGCCGCCGGGCGCCAGATTGCCTTTGAGGATGCGGATATGGCCGGATTCCTTGATCGGGTTCTCGATCGGCCGCAGCACCTGCTGGCCGGGGGTGAGGCCGGGCAGGTCGCGCAGGTTTTCTTCGATCGTCTTGCCGGTGCAGGTCAGGCAGGAGCCGTCGATGAGGCCTTTTTCCAGCAGGTATTTCATCACCGCCGGAATACCGCCAATGCCCTGCACGTCTTCCATCACGTATTTGCCGCTGGGCTTGAGATCAGCCAGGAAGGGCACGCGGTCGCTGACGGCCTGGAAGTCGTCGATCGTCAATTCAACGTCGGCCGCGCGCGCCATCGCCAACAGGTGCAACACGGCGTTGGTCGAACCGCCCAGCACGGTCACCACCACCATCGCGTTTTCAAAGGCGGCGCGGGTCATGATGTCGCGCGGCTTGATGTCGCGTTCCAGCAGCAGCCGGATGGCCTCGCCGGCGCGTTTGCATTCTTCCTGCTTCAGCGGATCGACCGCCGGGGTGGAGGAACTGTACGGCAGCGACAGGCCCATGGCCTCGATGGCGGAGGCCATGGTGTTGGCGGTGTACATGCCGCCACAGGCACCGGCGCCGGGGCAGGCGCTGCGTACAATTTCTTGCCGGCGGGTGTCGTCGATCGTGCCGGCCAGATAGGCGCCATAGCTTTGGAACGCGGAAATGATGTCCAGCGTCTCGCCGCGCGAGTGGCCGGGCTTGATGGTGCCGCCGTAAACCATGAGCGCCGGGCGATTGAGCCGGGCCATCGCCATCACGCAGCCGGGCATGTTCTTGTCGCAGCCGGGGATGGTGATGAGACCGTCGTACCACTGGCCGCCCATGATGGTTTCGATCGAGTCGGCGATGATTTCGCGCGATTGCAGCGAGTAACTCATGCCGTCGGTGCCCATCGAAATGCCGTCGCTGACGCCAACGGTATTGAAGCGCATGCCGATCATGCCGGCCGCACTGACGCCGTGTTTGACCGAGTCGCCAAGGGTCAGCAGGTGCATATTGCAGGGATTGCCTTCAAACCAGACGCTGGCGATGCCGACCTGTGCCTTGGACATATCGGCCGGGGTGAGGCCAGTGGCGTAGAGCATGGCCTGGGACGCGCCCTGAGCCTTGGGTTCGGTGATACGGGCACTTTGCCGGTTGATCTTGTTGGCCATCGTCTGCTCCGGAGTTGGGTTTGCCGGGGCCGGCTACGGCCCAGGGCGGGGACGGCATGATAACCAGCAAGACCGGCCCCGTCGAAGCAGGCCGCATGTAGAATGAGGCCAATTCCGCCGTCCGGCGGCTTGTCTCTCACCTAACGCAGGCTTTGCTCACCATGTCCAAGTGGACGCCACCGGATCAGCAGCGTTTTGTCGGCTTCATGCGCGAGGCCTCGCCCTATCTGCGCGCCCACCGCGATCAGACCTTTGTGGTCTATCTGGGCGGTGACGCCATCGAGGCCGCCGGCTTCCCGTTGATTGTTCAGGACCTCGCGCTCCTGTGCGGGATTGGGGTGAAGCTGGTGCTGGTGCACGGCGCGCGGCCGCAGGTCGAGGCCCGGCTGCGTGAGGCCGGGGTGCCGACCCGGCTGGTGCGCGACCTGCGGGTGACCGATAGCGCCAGCCTGCGCGAAGTGCGCCACGCGGTGACCCATGTGCGCTACGCGCTGGAAGCGCAGTTTGCGCATATGACCGGGCCGCCGCAGGCCGGCGCGGAAGACCTGCGCATCGTCACCGGTAATTTTGTGACCGCGCAGCCGGTTGGCGTGATTGACGGGGTTGATCTGGAATTCACCGGCGAGACCCGCAAGCTCGACGTCATCTCGCTGCGCGGCCAGTTGAACCATGCCGACATCGTGCTGATGTCGCCGCTGGCGCATTCGCCGACCGGCGAATTGTTCAGCCTCAACGCGCTTGATTTGGCCACCGAAACCGCGATGGCGCTGGGCGCAAGCAAGCTGGTGCTCTACACCCCGCAGGCCGAGGTGGCCGACGCGCAGGGCAGCGTGCGGCGGCAGCTAACCGCGCATGAACTGCGCGCGCCGGACGCGATCAACGGACCGCCCGCCAACATCCTCGCCAGCGCGCTACGCGCCAGCGAAGGCGGGGTAGAGCGGGTGCATCTGGTTTCCAGCGCGCAGGACGGCGCGCTCTTGCTGGAACTCTTTACCCGCGACGGCGTGGGGACGCTGGTCAGCAGCGTGCCCTTCGACCAGCTGCGGCCGGCGACCATCAAGGACGTGGGCGGCATTCTGGGGCTCATCGAACCGCTGGAAGCCGAAGGTGTCCTGGTTAAACGTTCCCGCGAAAAACTGGAACGCGAAATCGACCGCTTTCTGGTGATGGTGCGCGATGGCGCGACCGTCGCCTGCGGCGCGGTCTATCCCTATCCCACTGACGACATGGCCGAACTGGCGTGTATTGCGGTCGACCCGGACTATCGGCGTAGCGGCTACGGCGCGGTGCTGCTGGACGCCCTTGAGCGCGGCGCGGCCGCGGCCGGCATGAAGGAAGTGTTTGTGCTGACCACCCAGACCACGCACTGGTTTCAGGAGCGGGGCTATGGGCGCAGCGGCATCGAGGAACTGCCGATGGCGCGGCAGGCGCTGTACAACTATCAGCGGAACTCGGTGGTGTTGAAGAAGGCGGTACGCGAGGGCTAGTCGCGCACCGCCGGCTGTCCTAAGCCGGATCTGCCACCGGCAGTTCGGTTTCCACTTCCACGGCGATGTCGTCGTCGCGCACGCTGACCGCCACGTGACCGCCGTTGACCAGCTGGCCGAACAGCAGTTCTTCCGCCAGCGGCTTCTTGATCTTCTCGCGAATGAGCCGGGCCATCGGGCGCGCGCCCATCAGGCGGTCGTAGCCATGCTCGGCCAACCAGGCGCGTGCTTCGGCAGCGACCTCGATGCTGACCTTCTTCGCGTCCAGCTGGCTTTCGAGTTCGATGATGAACTTGTCTACCACGTGGGCGATGGTCACCGGGTCCAGCGCGCTGAACTGAATGACCGCATCCAGCCGGTTGCGGAACTCGGGGCTGAACATCCGCTTGATTTCCTCGATGGCGTCGGTCGAGTGGTCCTGCTTCGAGAAGCCAATCGATGCGCGGCTGACGCGGTCCGCGCCGGCATTGGTGGTCATCACCACAATGACGTTGCGGAAGTCGGTCTTGCGGCCGTTGGCATCCGTCAGCGTGCCGTGGTCCATGACCTGCAACAGCACGTTGAAGACATCCGGGTGCGCCTTCTCGATTTCATCCAGCAAGAGCACGGCGTGCGGCTGCTTGTTGATAGCTTCGGTCAGCAAGCCGCCGGTGTCGTAACCCACATAGCCCGGCGGAGCGCCGATGAGGCGGGAGACGGTGTGCCGTTCCATGTACTCCGACATGTCGAAGCGCACCAGCTCGATGCCCAGCACGCGCGCCAGCTGGCGGGTGACTTCGGTCTTGCCGACGCCGGTCGGGCCGGCGAAGAGGAAGGAGCCGATGGGCTTTTCGGTCTGGCCGAGGCCGGAGCGGGCCATCTTGATGGCGGTTGCCAGCATCTCGATGGCTTCGTCTTGCCCAAAAACCACCATTTTCAGGTTGCGTTCGAGGTGTTGCAGCACTTCGCGGTCGGAGGTCGACACGCTCTTCGGGGGGATGCGGGCGACCTTGGCCACGATCTCCTCGATTTCCGGCGCGCCAATGGTTTTCTTGCGCCGTGAGGGCGGGGCGAGGCGCTGGCGGGCACCGGCTTCGTCAATGATGTCGATGGCCTTGTCGGGCAGGTGACGGTCGTTGATGTAACGCGCCGTCAGTTCAGCCGCCGAGCGCAGCGCCTGATTGGTGTACTTCACTTCGTGGTGCTCTTCGAAGCGCGACTTCAGGCCCTGCAAAATCTTGTAGGTTTCCTCGACCGAAGGCTCGGGCACGTCGATTTTCTGGAAGCGCCGCGCCAGCGCGCGGTCTTTCTCGAAAATCCCGCGGTATTCCTGATAGGTCGTGGAGCCGATGCACTTAATCTCACCCGAGGCCAGCATGGGCTTGATGAGGTTGGAGGCGTCCATCACGCCGCCCGAGGCCGCGCCGGCACCGATGATGGTGTGGATTTCGTCGATGAACAGCACCGCGCCGGGCTCTTTCTTCAGCGCGTTGATCACCGCCTTCAGGCGTTTCTCGAAGTCGCCGCGGTATTTGGTGCCGGCGAGCAGCGCGCCCATGTCCAGGGAATAGATCGTGGCGGTGGAGAGCACCTGCGGCACGTCGCCATCGACAATCTTCTTGGCCAGGCCTTCGGCGATGGCGGTCTTGCCCACGCCGGCTTCGCCGACGTACAGCGGGTTGTTCTTGCGGCGACGGCAGAGGATCTGCACCGTGCGTTCGACTTCTTCCTGCCGGCCAATCAGCGGGTCGATTTTGCCCTTGCGCGCCTGCTCGTTGAGGTTGGTGCAGAAGTTGTCCAGCGCATTTCGCGGGCCGTCGGCCTGTTCGCCTTCTTCCTCGTTGCTGGCGCTGGCCTCGTTGCCGCCTTCCTCGTCCTGCACTTTGTTAATGCCGTGCGAGATGCAGTTCACCACGTCGAGCCGGGCGACGTTTTGCTGACCCAGCAGATAGACGGCCTGCGACTCGCGCTCGCCAAAAATGGCCACCAGCACGTTGGCGCCGGTGACTTCCTTTTTGCCCGAGGACTGCACGTGAAACACCGCGCGCTGCAGAACGCGCTGGAAGCCCAGCGTTGGCTGGGTGTCGCGGTCCTCGTCTGGCGGCAGCACCGGCGCGTTGTCGCGGATGAAGTCGGTCAGCTGGCGGCGGAGCTGGTTCAGGTCCGCGCCGCAGGCCCGCAGCACCTTGGCGGCAGTGGGGTTGTCGACCAGCGCGAGCAGCAGGTGCTCGACGGTCATGAATTCGTGGCGTTGCTCGCGGGCAGACTTGAACGCCTGGTTCAGGGTGGTTTCGAGTTCTTTGCTCAGCATGGTGTATACCTGCCTTTCTGGTTCGGGGACTGCCCGTTTGCTTATGCCACTTCCAGTGTGGTCAACAGAGGATGCTGGTTTTCCCGGGCGTAGGCATTGACCTGCGCCGCCTTGGTTTCAGCCACATCGTGGGTGAACACGCCGCACACGCCTTTTCCGCGCGTGTGAATCTCCAACATGATGTGGGTGGCCGCGATGCGGTCGTGTCCAAAAAACTTTTCCAGAACGTGCACGACGAACTCCATGGGCGTGTAATCGTCGTTATTCATCACCACCTTGTACTGCGGTGGCGTTTTGGTTTTGGGCTGGGCGTCCTTGACGGCGACGCCTGACTCTCGATCGGTTCCTTGCTTCGACGCCATGCTGACTTAAGGCCATCCTTCTTGGTGCTGCTGAATCGATTATAGGGGCGCCCAGATGCGGGGCGATACGACAACGGCGGCCCAGCTTGACCGCGCACCGCAGGGCGCGCTGGTCTGGAAGTGATACGCCACGACTTCCCTTTTAGCCCAGTGCGAAAGGCCTGCATAGAGAGTTCCCGAAGCGACCCGCTTCACCGGGCTTGCAGGTTGACAGCGCGCCTGATTGCAGCGCACCATCCGGGAGTTTTCCATTTGGCCCCGACTGCCGAAACGCCGCGGTGAAGACCGGGCCGCCGGCTTGATCCGGCGCCATGTTTTGCGCCGTCTCACTGCGGCGCTTCGGGCACAGCGCGAACCGCGCAACCACAGCCCGGCCAACGAAAATGGAAAGCCGACTGACGGCCCGGTGCAAGGTGGTTTGCCCGGCCGCTGCTTCAACGGCAACCAGCACGCTGCGCTCCCCGGACCAGCCTGCGTGGAAGCCCGAGAACACCTACAGCAAAAAAATACCGGCCTCCCGTCGGGACGGCTATCGGCAGTGTGTTGTGAATGGCAGGAGATAAAGACGATGTCCTCTTTCAAAGAGCAGGTTGAACAACTGAAGAAGGATTGGGCGACCAATCCGCGCTGGAAAAACGTCAAGCGCGATTACACCGCAGAAGACGTTGTCCGCCTGCGGGGCTCGGTCAAGATCGACTACACGCTGGCGCAGCGCGGCGCCGAAACCCTGTGGGCCAAGGTCAACGGCGGCGCCAAGAAGGGCTACGTCAACGCGTTCGGCGCGATTACCGCCGGTCAGGCCATGCAGCAGGCGAAGGCCGGCCTCGAAGCCGTCTATCTCTCGGGCTGGCAGGTCGCGGCCGACGGCAACACCTCCGAAACCATGTATCCCGACCAGTCGCTGTACGCCTACGACTCGGTGCCGACCATGGTTCGCCGGATCAACAATACCTTCAAGCGCGCGGATGAAATCCAGTGGTCGCGCGGCGTGGGCCCGGGCGACGCCGGTTACATCGACTACTTCCTGCCGATCGTGGCGGACGCCGAAGCCGGCTTCGGCGGTGTGCTGAATGCGTTCGAACTGATGAAGAACATGATTGCCGCTGGCGCCGCCGGCGTGCACTTCGAAGACCAGCTGGCCGCCGTAAAGAAGTGCGGCCACATGGGTGGCAAGGTGCTGGTGCCGACCCAGGAAGCGGTCGAGAAACTGGTCGCCGCGCGTTTCGCCGCCGACGTCATGGGCGTGCCGACCATCGTGCTGGCCCGCACCGACGCCGAAGCCGCCAACCTGCTGACCTCCGACCACGACGCCAACGACAAGCCGTTCCTCACCGGTGAGCGCACCCCGGAAGGCTTCTACCGCGTGAAGAACGGTCTGGAACAGGCCATCAGCCGCGGTATCGCTTACGCGCCGTATGCGGATCTGGTGTGGTGCGAAACCGGCACGCCTGATTTGGACTTCGCCAAGAAGTTCGCTGATGCCGTGCACAAAGTTCACCCCGGCAAGA
>JAURHQ010000082.1 GCA_030833185.1 Gammaproteobacteria bacterium
TACAACCGGGTGAAAGCTTTCAACACCGCCAATGGTTTTGGTGGTCCCGAGGACTATGTGTTTTTCCCGCAAGAAACCAACCGACAATTCGCCCTCAGCACCATCGGCTGGCTGTTCAGCTGGATCTTGAAAGAGCAGGGCTTGAAGCAAGGCCCGCATGGCGGCGACCGCACTGCTGGCGGCCCCCTGCTGACCACGTCCGATGGCGCCCATGATCGCGCTGACGTTGGTGACCGCGAACAGGCTGAAACCAAGTCCCGTCAGACCCAGACTGGCCGCCACCCGCCCAAGGCCATCGCCCGCCCCCAGCGTGGCCAGCGCCAGCAAGCCCAGCCCCGTTACCAGCACCCCGGCGGTGGCCAGCACCCGGGGTTCAACCCGATCCGACAAGCGGCCGACCAGCGGCGACATCAGCGCGACCACCAGCGGCTGGGCAAACATCACCAATCCGGCAGCCGTCGCGCTGAGGCCTTTCAGATATTGCAGATGCAGGCTCGCCAGCACCGGCACCGAAAACGTGGTGGTGTACATCAGCAGCGCGGCCAGCGAAGACAGCGCGAACACGCGATTGGTATAGAACAGGTTGACCTCGAACAGTGGGTGCGTCCGCCGACGCTGCTCGCGGACAAACCAGGCAATGAGGCCCACGCCGACTGTCAAGAGGGCGGCGCCCGGCGCGCCGTGCAGCGCGGTCGCGCCGCCGATGAGGGCCACGATCCCGCCGGCGTAGGTCAGCGCGCCCCGCCAGTCGAAAGACCCGCGCTCGGGTGCTGCCCAGTCACCGCTGACCCGCGGTAAAGCGAAAAGCAGCACCGCGGCGGTCAGCGGCAGATGCACCACGAAGGCGTAGCGCCAACCGAAGTGCTCCACCAGCCAGCCGCCGAGCAGCGGACCGGCGGTCAGCCCGAAGTACACCCCGGAGGCAATCATGCCCAGCGCCTGGCCGCGCCGTTCCGGCGGGTAGACCGAGGTGACGATTGCCGCCTGCGTGGCGTAGAGCATTGCGGCGCTGATGCCCTGCAGGACGCGCAGGCCGATCAGCATGGGGCCATTGGGCGCCAGCGCGAGCAGCAGCGAGGACAGCATGCTGCCCAGCGCGCCCAGCACAAAGATGCGCTTGCGCCCGAACATATCCGCCAGTCGGCCGAACGACAGCACCGTACTCGCGCTGCTCAGCAGAAACGCGAGCGGTATCCAGGACAGGGTCACCGCGTTAAGCGCGAGGTCGTTGGCAATGCTCGGCAGCGCGACGGTGACCGAGGACAGCATCAACGGCTGGGCGAAGGAGTTCGCCACCACCATGACCAGCGCCGCGCGTTGCGCCTCCGGGCTGGCCGGCGCTACCACGGGCGGCTTCACGCCCCCGGCTTCGCCCATTCGCGTTCGCGCAGTTCAACCCGGCGAATCTTGCCGCTGACGGTTTTAGGCAGGCTGGTGACGAACTCGATCTTGCGCGGATATTTGTACGGCGCGGTCACGTGCTTCACGTGATCCTGCAGGGTTTTGACCAGCGCGTCGTCGCCGGTCACGCCGGCCGCCAGCACCACGAAGGCTTTCACCACTTCGCCGCGCATGTCGTCCGGGCTCGACACCACCGCCGACTCGACCACCGCCGGATGTTCCAGCAGCGCGCTTTCCACTTCGAACGGCCCAATCCGGTAGCCGGCAGAAAGGATGACATCGTCGGCGCGGCCCACAAACCAGAAGTAGCCGTCCTCATCCACGTAGGCCCGGTCGCCGGTCAGGTACCAGTCGCCGCGAAACGCCTTTTGCGTCCGTTCTTCATCGCCCCGGTATTCCTTGAACAGCCCGGGCGGCCGCTGCGGCTTCACGCGCACGGCCACATCACCTTCGCGCATTGCCGGCAGCACCGCGCCGTGTTCGTCGATCACCGCCAGATCGATGCCCGGCGCCGGCTTGCCCATCGAGCCAAGGCGCGGCTCGAGGCAAGGAAAACTGGCACACAGCAGCACCGACTCGGTCTGGCCGTAGCCGTCGCGGATCACGAGCCCCGTGGCCCGCTGCCAGGTCTCGATAACTTCGGGATTGAGCGGCTCGCCCGCGCCCACGCAGTGGCGTAGCGTCTTGAATTCGTACTGCGAGAGATCCTGCAGCACCACCATCCGGTAGATGGTCGGCGCGCCGCAGAAGGTGGTGATCGGGTACTGCGCCAGCACGTCCAGCGAGCGCTTGGCATCGAAGCCTTCGGCGTGATGCACGAAAATCGTCGCGCCGCAGGTCCAGGGGCCGAAGAAACTGCTCCAGGCCGCCTTGGCCCAGCCGGTATCGCTGAGATTCCAGTGCACGTCGTCCGGGCGTAAATCCAGCCAGTAGCGTCCGGTGATCTGGTGCGCGAGGCCGTAGCCCTGCGTCTGGATCGCCATCTTTGGATAACCCGTCGTGCCAGAAGTGAAGTAGCAAAGCGCGTCGTCATCCGGCGCGGTATCGGCGGCCACGAACTCGGGCGACGCGGCTGCCAGCGCCTGCTCGTAGGACTGCCAGCCGGCGCGCTCGGCGCCCACCAGCAGCCGGGTGCGCAGCGCAAGTTCGGGCAGTTCGTCGAACTTGGCGGCGTTGCGTTCATCGGTGATCACCGCGCTGGCCCTGGAGGCTTCGATGCGGTAGGCGAGATCCTTGGGCGCCAGCTGGGTGGTGCCCGGCGAGACCATCACGCCCATGCGCAGGCAGGCGGTCAGCACTTCCCACCAGGCGACCAGTCGCGGCAGCAGCACGATGACCGTCTCACCGCGCTGCACGCCGGCCGCCGCCAGCACGTTACACAGACGCTGGGCGCGTTCCGACAGTTCGCGGAAGGTGATTTTTTCTTCGTGGCCGAAATCGTCGATCCACCACAGCGCGAGCTTCTGCGGGTCTTCCGCCCAGCGGTCCAGCACGTCGCGCGCAAAGTTGAAACGCGCGGGCGGCGCCCACACAAAGCTGCCGCGCTCGGCGGCGTAGTCGGTCATGTTGTGCGACATCGTCAATGCTCCGTAGGCGTGGGGCTAGAACCAGGCGTCTTGCATGCTCAGGCAGGTGTCGTCGGCGGTGGCCAGCAGACTCAAGCGCTCGCCCGCTTTCACCAGTTCGTAACGGAAAAAATACTGGCAGGCGTGCAGTTTTCCGGTGTAGAAATCGAGCTCGCTGCCACTGGCCTGCGGCAGCTTGCGCGCCGCGACCACCGCCATCCGCAGCCACATCCAGCCAATCACCACCTGACCAAAGGTGTCGAGGTAAATGCCGGCATTGGCCAGCGCGCGCGGCGCCTCACCGCCGTCGCGCAACAGCCCGAGCCGTGCGGTGGTGGTCTTGAGTTGCGAGACCACCGCCGCCAGTTGCGTGCAATGCGCGGTCAGCGCCGGCAGCACGGCAGCAGCGCTCAGGGTGAAGTCGATTTCGGACAGCAGCGCGCTCAGCGCCGCGCCTTCGCGCATCGCCACCTTGCGCCCCAGCAGGTCCAGCCCGTGGATGCCGTGCGCGCCTTCGTGAATGGGGTTCAGCCGGTTGTCGCGATAGAAGCGCTCCAGCGGGTAATCGCGGGTGTAGCCGTAGCCGCCCAGGATCTGGATCGCGTGCTTGTTGGCCTCCAGACAAAACTCGCTGGGCCAGGACTTGACGATCGGCGTCAGCAAATCCAGCAGCAGATTCAGACGGTCGCGCTCAGCGGCGACGGTGCAGGTGCGCTCCAGATCGATCAGCTGCGCGCAGTACAGCGCAAGCGCAAGCCCGCCCTCCACCGCCGCTTTCTGCGCCAGCAAGAGGCGGCGAATATCGGCGTGTTCGACGATTGGCACCTGCGGGCTTGCCGGATCCTTGTTGGACGCGTGCCGGCCCTGCGGCCGCTCGCGGGCGTATTTCAGCGAGTGCAGATACCCGGTGTAGCCCAGCGCCACGGCGCCGAGACCCACGCCCACCCGCGCCTCGTTCATCATGTGGAACATGTACGACAAGCCCTGATGCGCTTCGCCCAGCAGCCAGCCCTTCGCCCCGCCCTGCTCGCCCAGATTAAACACCGCGTTGACGGTGCCGCGATAACCCATCTTGTGATTGAGGCCGGCCACGCGCACGTCGTTACGCTCGCCCAGCGAGCCGTCCTCGTTGACCAGAAACTTGGGCACGATGAACAGCGAAATGCCTTTGGTGCCGGCAATGGTTTTGCCGTCCGGGCCGGGAATTTTCGCCAGCACCAGATGCACGATGTTGCTGGTCAGGTCGTGCTCGCCGTAGGTGATGTAAATCTTCTGGCCGAAAATGCGGAACTGCTTGCCGTCGCGTTCGGCGCGGGTGCGCACGGCGCTGAGGTCGGAGCCGGCCTGCGGTTCGGTCAGGTTCATGGTGCCGGTCCACTCGCCGGACACCATCCGCGGCAGCCACAGCGCGCGCTGGTCGTCGGTGCCGTGGACTTCAATCGCCTCGATCGCGCCCTGCGTCAGCATGGGGCACAGCGCGAACGACATATTGGCCGAATTCCACATTTCGCCGACGGCGGTGGCAATGAGCTTGGGCAGGCCTTGCCCACCAAATTCCGGCGCGCAGCCGAGACCGTTCCAGCCGCCGTCGACAAACTGCCGGTAGGCGTCCTGCCAGCCCGGGGCGGTGGTGACGCCTTCACCGTTATGCACGGCGCCGACCTGATCGCCCGGCCAGTTGAGCGGCGAGAGCACTTCGCTGGCAAAGGTGTTGGCGCCGTCGAGTACCGCATCGACCAGATCGGGTGTGGCATCGCCAAAACCGGGCAACGTGGTGACGGCGGCAAGGGGAGCCATGCGTTCAATCACAAAGCGCATGTCCGACAGAGGGGCAACGTAGTCAGTCATCTCGACACTCCGAAAAAGACCGCGGCCGCGAGTGCGGCCGGGCAGTAAACCTTGCAACGTCTTTGCTTACGACCAGAACCCGCCGCCCGATCAGCCGGCGGCGGCAGTGGTCCCGGGTCGGCGCAGCGGCGACCCGAATTTGGCCCGTTCGCCTAGAAGCCTTCCAGCACCGGCAGCGGTCCGAGGTCAATGGCGCCTTCCGCCATCACTTCCTGCTGGCGAGTGGGCAGGCCACGGTGCAGACGGGTGTAGGTGCCCAGCGCCCAGAGCGGGAAGAACCGGCTGTAGCCGTGGTAGCGCAGGTAGAACACTCGCGCGAAACCCGTGCCGGTGTATTCCTCTTCGTTCCACTCGCCCTGCTCGTTTTGCATCTTCAACAGATAATCGACCCCGGCTTTAACCTGCGGCGAGTTCACTTCGCCCACCGCCAGCAGGCCCAGCAAGGCCCAGGCCGTTTGCGAGGGCGTGCTGACGCCACGGCCCATCAACATGGGGTCGTCGTAGGTATTGCAGCTCTCGCCCCAGCCGCCGTCTTCGTTCTGGATGCGTTTGAACCAGTCGACGGCCTTGCGGATGTAGGGCTGGGCAGGGTCTTCGCCGATGGCGCCGAGGCCAGCCAGCACGCTCCAGGTGCCGTAGATGTAGTTCACACCCCAGCGGCCGTACCAGGCGCCGCTTTCATGCTGGTCACCTTTCAGCCATTCCACCGCGCGGGCGGCAGGCGCGAAGGACCGGTCGTAGCCCAGCATCGCCAGCACTTCCATCGAGCGCGCGGTGAGGTCGGCCGTGCCCGGGTCAACCAGCGCGCCGTGGTCGGCGAACGGAATGTTGTTGAGATATTCGTAGTTGTTGCCGATGTCGAAGGCGCCCCAGCTGCCATCCTTGTTCTGCATGCCCAGCAACCAGTTCACCGCCTGATTGAGGCGCTTGAGCTTCTGCGGGTTGTACTGGGCACCGGCACGTAGCAAGGCCATCAGCACCATCGCGGTGTCGTCGACGTCCGGGTATTTGTCGTTTTCGTACTGGAAGGCCCAGCCGCCGGGCGCGAGCCCCTTCGCCTGATCGCACCAGTCGCCGGGCACCATGATTTGCTGGTCGAACAACCAGTCGACCGCCTGCGTCACCGCCGGGTTAAACGCACTCGCGCCGGCTTCGGTCAGGGCAGAGAGCGTGAGGCAGGTGTCCCAGATCGGGGAGACACAGGGCTGAACCCAGGTTCGGTCGCCCTCTTCCACCACCAGATCTTCAATCGCGCGCATGGTGCGCACGAAGTCGGCATCGTCGGCCGGCGCCCCGAGCAGACGGAGCGCGGTCGCGGCATTGGCCATCGCCGGGTAAATGGCGCCGATGCCGCCAATGCCCTTGGTGTGCGCCCGCATCCACCTTTCCGCGCGCTTCAGCGCCGGCTGGCGGATGAAATTGGGCACCAGCGGGTCTACCACCTTCAGCACGCGATCGATCAGCAGGAAAGCATTGGCCATCAGCTTGCCGGGCTTGAACTTGTCCAGATTCCGCAGCCGCTCTGGCGGCGTGACGAACAGCTCGCGGATTGACTGTTGCGGGCTCAGGCTAACCACCGGGCGCTTCGCGAAGATAATCAGCAGCGGCACGATCACGCAGCGTGACCAATACGAGACCTTGCTCAGGTTGAAGAACCACCACTTGGGCAGGAACATGATTTCAACCGGCATCGCGGGGACGGTAGACCAAGGTATTTGCCCGAACATCGCGAGCGTAATGCGCGTGAATACATTGCACTGCTCGGCACCGCCGTTGGCGCGCACCCACTGGCGGGCCTGCTGCATGTGCGGCGCGTCTTCATCGTCACCCGCGAGCTTGAGCGCGAAATAAGCCTTGATCGTGGCGCTGAGGTCGCCGGGGCCGCCTTCGTACAGCGGCCAACTGCCGTTCACCCGCTGACCAGCGCGCAGATAGACCGCGAGGCGCTGCTCCCGCGCGCTGTCAACGGTGCCCATGAAGTAGTGCAGCAGGAGATATTCCGAGGGGATGGTCGCGTCGGCTTCGAGGTCGAAGCGCCAGTGGCCGTCATTGGCCTGGCGGCTCAGCATGGCCTGCGCAGCACGCGCGAGGCCTTGCTGCACGGGATCGGTCGGCGCCTTTGGCGTGACCACCGGCGGATGCAGGGATTCGGTCCTGTGAATGCCTAGAATCTGCGGGATGACGTCAATTCTTTCGTTCATTCTTTCACTCGTTTTGCGGGGTCGGCGCCCCAAAACTCATCCGACAGCGGCACCTGAGGTACCGTTCCGGTGCAAGTGCCTTTGCACCGCGCTGTAGACGGTATGCACGCCAGTATTGCTGGCAAAACTCGTTCCGCATGGCCCGCCGCCCCCACGGTCCGGCCCTGCGGCGCGTCGCACCCCCATCGGATCGACGCGGTTCGTCGCCCGTGTGTGGTGTCAAAACGCAACATCATTCTAGGGGAGATGCCTTGATATGCAAAGGCTTAGCGTGATTAGCCGCCCCAATAGCGCAAGCATGTTGCGCAAAGGCAACGTGATGACGCCGGGTCGGCTCAGGCAGAAGGGTCGGCGGCGGGCGAGCGCTGTAACCAGCTCAGGAACTCGCGGAACGGCAGCGGGCGGCTAAAGAAATAGCCTTGCGCCACCTCGCAGTCGGCCGCCCCAAGAAACGTCAACTGCGCCGCAGTCTCCACGCCTTCGGCGACTACCGTCAGCCGCAGGGCGTGACTCAAGGCCAGAATCGCGCGGGTAATGGCTTCGCCGTCGGCATCGCCCGGCAAGTCCCGTATGAACGAGCGGTCAATCTTTAAGCCGTCGAGCGGAAACTTCTTCAGGTAAGCCAGCGATGAGTAGCCGGTACCGAAGTCGTCCAGATAAATCCCGGTGCCCAAGGCTTTCAAGTCCTGGAGCGCGAGCTGGCTCGCTTCCGTGTCGTCCATCAGCAGGCTTTCGGTAATTTCGAGTTCCAGCTGGTGCGGTGCAATGCCGGTTTCTTCCAGCACCTGCGTCACCACCTTCACCAGCTCCCCGTGCCGGAATTGCCGGGCTGAAAGATTCACCGCCACGTTGATTTGCTCGAAGCCTGCGGCCTGCCATTTCCGGAGATCGGCGCAGGCGCGCCGCAGCACCCATTCGCCAATCGGGACGATGAGGCCACTCTCTTCGGCAATCGGAATGAAATCGACCGGCGACACGGCGCCGCGCTGCGGATGATTCCAGCGCAGCAGGGCTTCGGCACCCAGGACGGCCCCGGTGCGGACACAGATTTTGGGCTGGTAGCACAAATGCAGTTCATCGCGGTCGATGGCGTGCCGCAGGGCAGTTTCAATCGCCATGCGGTCCAGCGCCCGCGTGTTCAGGTCGGCGGTGAAGAGGTGATATTTGTTACGCCCCTCCTCCTTCGCCCGGTACATCGCGGCATCGGCATTGCGGAGCAGGCCGTTCAGGTCGGTATCGTCCAGCGGGAAAAACGTCACGCCGATGCTGCCCGTGACGTAGATTTCATGGTTCTGAATCAGGACCGGCCGCGCCAGCGCTTTCAGGATCTTGCGGCAGACTGCTTCTGCGTCTGCCGTGGCGCCCAAGCTCTCCAGAAGCACCGTGAACTCATCACCGCCCAGTCTGGCAATGGTGTCGCTGCGCCGCACCGCCCCTTTCAGCCGTTCCGCCACCTCAATCAGCAGCTCGTCGCCGGCCAGATGGCCCAGCGTGTCGTTGACCGCCTTGAAGCGGTCAAGATCAATAAACATCAGCGCCACGAGTTGCTTGCTGCGTTCGGCGCGGGTCATGGCCTGATGCAGCCTGTCGCGGAACAGCTCGCGATTCGCGAGACCGGTCAGGCGGTCGTAGTGCGACAGAAAAGTCAGGTGCTGGTCCGACTCCTTGCGCTCGATGGCATAGCGCAAGGTTTTGAGCACCAGCGCGGCGTCACTACGCCCCTTGATCAGATAGTCCTGCGCGCCGTGCTTGAGCAGCTCCAGCGCAAAGCGGTCGTCTTCGCTGTCGGCCAGCACCACGATGGGCAGGTGAGGATCTGCCGCCACCAGCTGGGCGAGCGTCGCATTGCCCGAGGAGTCAGGCAGCTCAAGTTCAGTAATGACCGCGTCCGGGGCGTGCTCATGCAGCAAGACAAGCCCGCCTTCGAGCGTCGACGCGTGCTCAATCGTGATTGGCTTTCCGCTTGCCACCTGCAGCAGATTGCCGAGGCTCATCGCCGCCGCGCTGTCGGGTTCCAGCAGCAGCACCCGCAGGGCGCCGGCGCGTGTCCCGCCGGCGCTCAGGCGAGACTGATGGTCTGACATCTGCGCTCGCGGCTCGGGAACATGGCTGGCCTTTGCGGATGGTTTTCGGGGGCTGTTCCGACCAGCGGCCAGACGGCGACAAAACTTTAACTGGCCGCGACGCCAAACAGCCTCAAGACGGGGCGTTCGCGGGCCGATAAGCGAAACTCGTCAGTTCTCGGGAAAAGCCCCTCAGCCATGAATGTCATCGTCGGTATTGTGTTGGTGCTCGGCTGCGTCGCCGGCGGTTTCGTGCTCTCGCACGGCAAACTCGCCGCCCTGTGGCAGCCCTATGAACTGCTGGTGATCGGCGGTGCCGCGCTGGGCGCCTTCGTGATCGCAAATCCGCCGTGGGTGATCAAGGCCTCGTTCAAAAGCATCCCGCTGATGATGAAAGGCTCGAAGTTCAAGAAAGGCTTCTACCTCGATGCCCTCGCGCTGATGTACGACCTGCTCACCAAGGCCCGCAAAGAAGGCATGATGTCCTTGGAACCAGACGTCGAAGAACCCGAAAAAAGCACGATTTTTGGCAAATATCCCAAGGTTGCCGGCGACCATCACGCGGTCGATTTTCTGACCGACTACCTGCGGCTGATGGTGGGCGGCAGCATCAAGAATTCCTTCGAACTCGAGAACCTCCTCGACATCGAACTCGAAACGCATCACGGCGAGGCGCATCAGGCCTCGGCCGCGCTGACCCGCGTGTCAGACGGTCTGCCGGGTTTCGGTATCGTGGCCGCCGTGCTCGGCATCGTTATCACCATGGGTGCACTGGGCGGGCCAGCGGCCGAAATTGGCCAGCACGTCGCGGCGGCGCTGGTCGGTACCTTCCTCGGCATTCTGCTGGCCTACGGCTTCGTAGGCCCGATGGCGACGCTGGTCGAACACCTCTCGCGGGATGAATCCCAGTTCTATGTGGTTTTGAAGACGGTGCTGATCGCGGCCCAGCAGGGCTACTCCCCGCAAATCGCGGTGGAGTTCGGGCGCAAGGCCATTTTCTCGGTCGAGCGCCCCAGCTTCCGGGAACTCGAAGAACACGTGAAGCGCAAGTAAGGCGCCGCGCGAGCAAATCCCATGGCAGTCGAATCACCGCCCATCATCATCAAGAAAATCAAGAAAGGCGGCCATGGCCATCATGGCGGCGCCTGGAAAGTCGCGTTCGCCGACTTTGTGACTGCGATGATGGCCTTCTTCATGCTGATGTGGCTGCTGGGGTCAACCTCGCAGGAGCAGAAATCGGCGATCGCCGACTACATAAATGACCCCACCGCCAGCAACGGACCTGGCGGCGCCGGCAAGAACCCGATATTCGACGGTGGCTCCGGCATCAATGAAGGCAAAGGCCCGACCCCAACGCCGCGCAACGACCTGGGCGAAGCAGATATGCCGTCGGCGGAATCCGAGCCCATGAGCGACTACCACCCAGCCATGGACGATGCCGAACAAATGGCGCTGGAAGCGGAAAAACGCCGGCTGGAGTCGATGCTGGAAGAACTGAAGGCCGCCGTCGAAGCGCAGGCCCTCAAACCGTTCAAGGACCAGCTCTTGCTGGACATCACCAGCGAAGGCCTGCGGATCCAGATTGTCGACAAGGAAAACCGGCCCATGTTTGCGCAGGGCAGCCCGGTACTGGAGAGCTATACGCGCGACATCCTGCACGCCATCGTGGCGGTGATTAAATCCCAGCCCAATCACATCAGCATTTCCGGTCACACCGATAAAACGCCGTACTCGACCCATAACGGTTACAGCAACTGGGAACTGTCGGCCGATCGGGCAAACGCCGCACGCCGCGAACTGGTGGTGGGCGGACTGGAAGAGGACAAAATCGCGCGTGTCGTCGGGCTGAGTTCCTCAGTGCTGTTCGACAAGCAAAACCCCTTCAGCCCAATCAACCGCCGCATCAGCATCATCGTGATGACCAAGGCGGCCGAGCAGACCGTGAGCAGCGGCGAGGGTGCCAGCCAGATCGATGCCCCGGCGGGCGAGATCCCGGACGCAGGCCTGCCGCCGCCGGCCGACAAGGCAAGTCTCGATGACGTCTCCGCCCCCGCCGGCGCAACTGCCGCCGGCACCTAGCCGGGCGTGAGCCCTTCGCGGGGTTTGCGCCGCGGTCATCCCGTCACTAGAGTGCGGTTCCCCCGTCAGCCCGAGACCTGAGTGCCCTCATTCATACCGCTTGCCGCGACCGCACTGCTGGCCCTCATCTGGGGCTATAGCTGGATCCTCAACAAAATCGCGATTACCGCGCTGGGCCCGTTTACCTTCAGCGCCTGGCGGATGCTGATCGCCTCGCTCTGTCTGCTGCTGGCGATGGCCTTGAGCGGACGCTCGCTCAAACCAACACGCTGGCCCGAGATGCTGCGCCTCGGCCTGATTCAGACCACCGGCTTTATTGGCCTCAGCATGTGGGCGCTGCTCGAAGGCAGCGTCGGGCGCACCTCCATTCTGGTCTTCACCATGCCCTTCTGGACGGTGGCGCTGGCCTGGCCGGTGCTGGGCGAGCGAATTCGCGAATGGCAGTGGCTGGCGCTCGCGATCGCGCTGGCCGGATTGGTACTGCTGATTCGGCCGTGGGATCCGCAGGGCTCGCTGCTCAGCAAACTGCTGGCGGTTGCGTCCGGTTTCGCCTGGGCAGCGGGCTCGGTTGAAGTCAAACGCATGCAGCAAAAAGCGCCGGTTGATCTCCTGTCGCTGACCACCTGGCAAATGGTGTTTGGCTCCATCCCGCTCATGGGCATTGCCGGACTGGCCGGCGAGCCGCCGCCGGTCTGGACGCCAACGCTTATTGCCATGCTGTTTACGCTGGCGATGATTTCGACCGCGCTGTGCTGGGTCATCTGGCTGTATGTGCTGCGCCGGCTCTCGACCAGCGTCGCCAGCATGAGCATGCTGGCGGTGCCGGTGGTCGCCATCCTGAGCGCGCACTGGCAGCTAGGCGAACGCACCGCGCCCACCGAAGTCGCCGGCATGGTCTGCATTGGCGCGGCGCTGGTGCTGCTGAATCTGGCGGGCCGCTGGGCCCGACGCGGCCTCCCGCCCTGATGCGCGCCAGCCTCATCCGCTGCTGTCTGGCGCTGCTGGGTCTGTGCCTCTGGCAGCCGCTTTACGCCGGCGAACCGCTCTCGCTGCGCGTGATGACGTTCAATCTCATGTGCCCGGTCTGCGGCTGGAGCGACTACGGCCGCTGGGGCCTGCGTCAGGGCGGGCTTATCGCCTCCCTGCGCGAAGGCCAGCCCGACCTGCTGTCGACCCAGGAACTGATCACCCCCGGCAATCTGGACGTCGTACGCGAGGCGCTGCCGCGGCTCGACCCCTATTACCTGGAACGCGGCGTGCCGCTGCTGGACGCCGTGCTGTGGGTAGACCGCGAGCGCTTCGAGGTGCTGGATAAGGGCGGGTTCTGGGTCAGCGACACGCCAGACGCTGCCATAGGCTTCAATGAAACCTTGTCCGTGCCGCGGGTTGTGATCTGGCTGCGCCTGCGCGATCGCCCCTCCGGGACGACGTTTGTGCTGGTCGGCCTACACCTCGACAACAACCGACACAACAAGCCGCCGGCGGTCACCCTGCTCCGCGAGCGCCTGCCGCAGTTGGGGGCGTTGCCGCTGATCGTGGCGGGCGATTTCAACATCCAGACCAACTCACCGCTGATGCCAAAACTGCTGGGCAGCACGCCCCCGGTGCTGGTCGACAGCTACGACCTGGCCAGCGAACGCCGACTGCTGGGCGTACCGTCGGGCGTTGTCGAACGCGCCTGCAAGGACTTCATCCAGACGCCCTACCCGGACTGCCGGATCGACCACGTGCTGGTCGACGCCCACGCCGGCTGGCGTGCCGGCCAGCACACGCTGGACATGCGACGGCTGGGGCCCACGGGCAATTTTGCCTCCGACCATCGCGCCCTGTGGGTTGACCTGGTCTTGCCCCTGCCGCCCGCGCCGCGCCCCTAGGGCATCAACGCCAGCACGTAACTGCGCTGGCGAAAAATCACTTCCGCGCCGGGTAGTTCCGCCAAGCGCGCCTCGCGCACCAGCGCCAGATCGCCGGCCACCGGCGTGCGCCGCTCAACCGCCCGCCCCGCGTAGGTCTGAAAACTGGGCTTGTTGAGCCCGAACATCACCAGCGGCTCGGTCCGGGTCGCGGCCAGCAAGCCTGCCGCCCGAATCGGCCCTTGCTGGACTTCTCCCACCGCCGGCGCGAGCAGCAACATCACCGCCAGCGAGCAAGCCACACCCGTGCCGTAGGCCAGTTGAAAAAGCGGCCGCCGCCAACGCAACAGCGCTGCGAATCCGGCCAGCAGCAGCGCCCCGAGCGCGAGGTAGTACCCACGACCGAAGGATTCGGCGAGGCCCGACAACAGCCGCTGTTCGTCCGGCTTCATCGCCGGCACGCGTGCGGCGACCAGCCCCGGCGCCAGCGCCATCAGCGCCAACAGCAACAAGGCGGGCCACAGCACCCAATGACGCGAACAGCGGGCGTCGAGTTGTCCGGCCAGCACCAGCCACAGGCCGCCGTAGCCGTAGTAAATGTAATGCGGGAGCTTGGTGCCAGCGGTGGAGAAAATCACCAGCACCAGCGCAAACCACAGCAGGCCGTAGCGCGAAAGATCGTTCTGCCAGAGCGCGCGCGGCGCGCGCAGCGCGCGCAGCAGCAGCCCGGTGTGCGGCAACAGGGACAAGAGCACCACCGGCAAGTAAAACCAGACCTGTCCGCGATGACCCTCCATCGCCGAGGCATAGCGCCCCAGGTTGTGCCGGAAAAAAAAGTTGAGCAGGAAACCCGGCCCTTCAACCCAGGCCTGCACCACGAACCACGGCGCTGCGATGAGCAGGAACAGGGCAATCGCGCGCCAGTTAAACGCCCAGCGCCAGAACTCGGCTAAGCGGCGCTGGCTCAGCAGGTAAAGCCCCAGGGCGCCCGCCGGCACCACAACCGCCACCGGGCCTTTGGTCAGAAAGCCCAGCGCCATCGCCGCAAAGCCCAGATACTGCCAGCGCGCCTGCCGCTCGCAGAGCCACAGCCAGTTGGCATAGGCCGCGGCCACCAGCCACAGGTTGAGCCAGGCGTCGGCGGTCGCCGCGCGCTGGATGATGCCCGGCCCAAGCGTGGTGGCCACCAGTAACGCGGCCAGCAACGCGAACTCGTTCGCCGCGGCCGGTGTTCGGGTCGTGGCGGCAACCCGCCGCGCAAACGCGAACGTCAGCCCAATCCACGCGCTGGCCGCCAAGGCCGAAGGCAACCGGAACGCCCATTCCGGCGACCCGAACAGCGCGACCGACCCCGCCTGCAGCCAGTAGGACAGCACCGGCTTGTCGTAGCGCGGCACGCCCATCAGCCAGGTCGATAGAAAATCGTGCCGCAGGAACATCTCGGTGGTGGACGCGGTGAACGCGCCTTCATCAAGGTCGAACAGCGGCACATGCCCCAAGCCCGCCAGCGGCAACAGCAGCAGGCCGATCAGCCACAGCAGCGTGCGCCGGTCGCGCGCGAAGGGCTGAATCACGGGCTGGCGGCAGTCGGCGGCCGCGGGGCGTCGCGCAGCACGTACTGCTGGCCACCGTGCGGCTCGTGGTAGATGCGGGTCAACATCTCCCCCAGCAAGCCCAAGCCCAGAAACTGCACGCCCAGCACCGAGAGCATCACCCCCAGCAACAGCAAAGGCCGCTGCCCAATGTCTGCCCCGGTGGTGAACTTGAGCACGGTGAGATAGAGCAGCAAAGCAAGCCCCAGCGCCGACATGAGCGCCCCGGCGCCGCCAAAGGCGTGCATGGGTCGATGACGATAGCGCAGCAGGAACTTCACCCAACAACGCGCGGCCAATCAAGATCTCGTAAGGCTCAACGCCAGCTACAGAAATAACCTTTGTGGCTGTCATTAGATACTCAATCTTTCACGAATCTCGGAGATGGTCTGGGCAAGTGGGTGGCCGGATGTATCAATCTTTACATCTGCGGTGGATTCATAGATAGATCTCCGCGAATCGTAAATTCTCTTCCAATCTTCCATTCCATTTTTTAGAAGTGGTCGGGATCCATTTCGCAAACGAGAACCAATATGTTTGCCATCGGTGGCAAGGTAGACCACGGTTGCATTCTTCAAAAGTTCGCGTGACTTCTCAAGTAGAACGGCTCCACCACCGGTGGCAACAATTCCA
>JAURHQ010000083.1 GCA_030833185.1 Gammaproteobacteria bacterium
ATATGTGGTCATTCCCTTGCAAGCTTTCGCGGGTCACGAACAACGGTGTCGTTCTGGCTGAGTGCCTTGGCCCCATGAACGAGTCGCCCAATGGCGCCGCTCCGATCCCCGCTGGCACTAAGGTCATCACGCAGGCCCCTGTGGGGGTGGCAAACCCGGTTGGCGGCAACGTGCCGTGACCCTGATTGCCGACACGCCCTACATTGAGGCATTTCTCCGCCGGGAATTCCTATATGACGAAACGGCGCACGTTGGCGAGTTCGTGCCTTGCGTGGTGTTCGGCTTCCGAGCTGAACCGGCGCGGGTGCCGATGTTCCAGATCATGTTGGACTCCGGTGCCCAATGGGCACGGGTGCCGATCCACAAGCTCTGTAGCAAGCCCTGCGAGCCTTTGGCGGTGGAGCAATCGACCTGGTGGGACTCATACGGCTACGAGTTCTCCGTCCACAGCTTTGCGTTTCTAAAGAACATGACCGTCACGGCGATGGGGCGGGATAAGGTTATCCGCAAGGGCAAGTATTTGTTCACGGTGGACTGGATGAAGACCGGCTGGAGCGAGGTGCCTGACCAGCACAAGAATCATCACGTTATTGCGCTGGATGACGGTCCCTGGATCGCATACCCGAATAACCGGTTGGTCTGGCACGACCCGTCCTGGATCGAGCCAGCACCGGACCGGGAATGGCGGACGCCTACGCGGAGCTATGCGGTGGAATGATCACTCCGGTGTCTCCCCGGCCATCTCGCCGGCCAGAGCGATGTAGCCGGCAGCATCCACCCAGTTGTCTGCGTGATCTGGATTCTGGCTGGCGCGGGCGAGCTTTAACGCCGCCATCATCAGCGCAACCCGCATCGGGCTGACCGAGAAACCCAAGATCGCGGACCACGTCTCCGCGATTACCTTGTGCATCTCATAGGCATCGCCGTAGGTCACGGCCCGGTCGTTGTTAATCAAGGTCTTGGCCGTGTCCAGGATTTCATCGCGTGTCATCGCAATTCCTCAAATGTTTGCCGAAATTTACGGTCGGCACATCGCGCCACTCAAACTTGATATCCACGGTCACTCCTGTCTGGGCCGTGCGGTTGTGTCAGCCCTCATCGCCCATCCCACACTTGCAGGATGAAACACTGATCGGCCCCTTCACGCGCTCGACCATCAGCCCATCCATGACCATTCCCCCAATGAACTTCTGTAGGTCGTCCCGGTTGAAAATGGGGTTATCCACGTATGCTTCAACGACGCATCCGCACGGTTTTGTGCCAATGTATGCAAAACCGGGCAGGGCGGCGTCTATCGAGGTTGTGTAAGCGGGCAGCGAATCTGGGTCTAAGACTTTTGCAATATCAAAATCCAGGTCAACGTTCCCCTCGCTCGCCTGTGCCAGCCGATCTATGAGTCCATGACTAGACATGTGCGGCACCTCTGCGCTGAGTGCGCTGGCGGCTTCGCGGAGAAGGTCGGCGCATTCGTCAAGCCCGGTTGCTGCCGCGCGGGTTGCCATGCCGTCAAGCCGCTCCGCAAGTTCCTTGCGCGCCGGGTCTAGCGTGTCAGTCGGCATCACTTCTCTCCTTTGCCCAGTGCTGCGCGGGCTATCCGGCGCATTTCGGACAACGTGTCGGCCAGTTCCATATCCGTCAGCGCCGCTTCCAGCACCCGCACCCGCTCGGATTGCGCGATGGCCGTTGGGTCCGCGCTGATAGTTTTTTCATTAGTCACAATTTCCCCCCTTTCTCGGCAATCAGCCCAAGCTGCCGCATCCGCCGGGAAGCTGCGGATGGCGTTGAGTAGCCGAGAGCCTCTGCTATCTCCACAGTTGTCGCGCCGTCGCGACACATCTCGCGCATGAGCCGGTCGCGCTCTAACGTGTCGTAGGGGTTTTTGTCAACGCCGACATCGCGCCGCTTGCGAACCTGCACTGCGGACGGGGCTTCCTTTGCCGCCGCGGCTTGACGCAGCATACCTGGGCCACTTTTGTAAGAAATCATAGCGATGCCCCGACAATAGATATCACCCCGACCAAAGCGATGACGGCGACCGCGAGCGCCCAAGGCCAAAGCCTCCGCATGGCCCGTTCCGCTCGATAATTTTCTGAGCGGCGGCGGAGCTGGTCTTCCGAAAAGTTAGCCGATTCGTGCCACCAGTTTTTCATGCCGCCACCTGCCTGGATTTGAGTTCCGCACCGGCGCGGTGCTGCACATCGATTAGGTGGCGCATCGCCACGATCCGGCTCGCGTCGTAGCGCGTGACGCGCTCGGTCTCGATCTGCACGAGGCGACGATAAGCCTCGCGGGACAGGTCTACCAGCTCGTCTTCCGACAAGATATAGAGGTCGGCGTCGGTATAGGGGCGATCAACGTCAACCATTTTTCTGGGCCTCCTCATATGCGGACAGAACGTCGTAGAGCGGGTCACCATCGACTAAAAACAACTTCACCTCCGGTGAATCGTCAGACCACGACCCGATTGTGACTGCGCGATATTGCTGGCCGTTCTGCGAAACGTCAGTGCGCGCAGAAACCTGCATTCTGGTGTTCGGGTGAATCGAGATTGAAGTGTGCGCAAAAGCCATTGTCGTCTCCATTGTTTTGCGGTCTATGCCGCCTGGGCTACCCCTTGCTTGTATTCCTCGATTCCTACGTTGTAAAGCGAGAATTGAGCTTGACGCGCCCCGCGTTGTCTGCCTTTATCAAAATCCAACAGCACAGGAGACAGCGATGGCAATCGATTCAGACGATCAGGCTTTTCCAGGATCGGGATTAGGAGACGATCTCCCCGGCATGTCGTACAGAGAGTGGTTGGCCGGCATCATTGTTGCGAGCCGTTACGGTGACTCCAAAGGCCCCGCCTACGACCACGGCCCCGGCTACGACCACAGCGGGGTTCTTGTGGACGCCTGTGTGCGCCTCGCTGACCAGCTTATTTTGAGGCTAAATAAAAACACCTGACGAAATGGAGAACACCAATGACCATCATCTATAACCAGCCTGCGTCTAGCTATTTCGCCATCGACGCGTTGTCGGCCAGCGGTGCGAAGCTGCTCAACCGCAGCGCGGCGCACTACCTCCACAACAAAGAGAACCCAGCCAAGCCTTCGGCGGCGCAAATGTTCGGCACTCTCGTCCATTCGTTGGTGCTGGAGCCAGAAACCGTCAACGCGCTCTACGCCGCGTCCCCGAAATTCGACAAACGGACAAACGCTGGCAAGGCGGGGTTTGCAGAGTTTGAGGCCGCTAACGCTGGAAAAACGGTAATTGATTTGGACGACTTCCAGCGCGCCCAGCGGGCCGCGACGGCTGTGCTGGATCACCCGACTGCCGGCGCTCTTCTCGCGCTTGCTCAACACCGGGAAGTGACCGTGCTGTTCGAGCGATACGGAGTGCAGTGCAAAGCCCGCATTGATGCTGTTTTTGACTCAACCGTGCTGGACCTAAAAACGACTCGGGACGCATCGCCAGCGGCGTTTGCCCGTTCGTGTGCGGCCTATCAGTATCACGCGCAGGCCACACATTATATCTACGCCGCCGAGGAGTCTGGACTGATCCGCGAAGATACCGAGGATGAAACGCGCTTTTTCTTCGTTGCAGTCGAATCTCTCGAACCGCACAACGTCGCGGTCTACGAGTTGACAGCCGCCGACCACTTAGCAGGCCATAATCTCATGGTCAAGGCTGCGAAAGTCTACCAATCGCTGTCGGACCCGCATCAGTGGCGCGGCTACCCCGAAGCCGTCACCACAATCGCGCTGCCCTGGAACGGAGGCTTCGATGCCGAGTGACCACAAATCCATTATGGTCGAGATCGAGCGCCTCAGGGTCAAGCAGGGCCTATCGGTCAGAGATATGTGCCAGTCTTTGCCGTCAAACAACATATATTGGTATGCCGCGAAGCGAGGGCGCGACAGCCGGTTCTCGACCGTGCAGGCGTTCGCCAACAGGGTCGGCCTCACGCTCAAGCTGGTCAAGCTGGTGAAGAAATGATTCTTGGCATCGACCCAGGCGGCGGCGGTGCATTATGTTTTGCGGACTTCGAGAAGGGCTTGCTCGACATCGTGGACATGCCGGTCGTCGAGGTGCTGCGCGGGAAAAAGCGCAAACGCGAAATTAGCGCGGCCATGCTGGCCGCAGTGATACGCGCCAGACGCCCGGATGTCGCGTGGCTTGAGCGGGTTTCGGCACGGCCGGGGCAGGGGGTGTCTAGCATGTTTGCCTTCGGTCGAGGGGTGGGGACGCTTGAAGGTGTCCTAGCAGCTCTCGAAATCCCAACGCACTACGTCACGCCGCAAAAATGGCAGAAGGCCGTTCAGCAACGCGAAGGCAAGGACGGATCACGCGAGCGCGCCAGTCAACTGTTTCCCGCCTATGCCTCGATGTTTTTGCGCGTCAAGGACGATGGGCGCTCAGATGCCGCGCTCATAGCTTATTACGGTTTTATCAACGGTGAATCAAAATGAGCGACTATGCCGTCGAAATCAAAATCAAAAACGCCCGCGTGTTGCGTTTGATGCGTCGAGCGGGCATCCCGTCCGTCGCGGCGCTGTCGCGCGCATCTGGTGTGTCGATCAATACGATTTATGATCTGATCAGCTTGAAGCGGGCGCCGTTAAGCACAATCACGGGGGACTGGAGGCCGTCAATCAAAATGCTCGCCGATGCGCTCAATTGTCTGCCCGACGATATGTTTTCCGACGCCCAGCGCGCTGGTTACATGAAGCGCAACAAACGCGTGGTTGAAATGTCTCAGGAGGAGGTCGATCTCCTGCTCGACAAGGGCAACGAGCAGATGTCTCTTGATGATGCGGTTTATGCGGCAGAGCGCACAGATAAAATGGTGAAACTCATTGACGAAATATTAACCCCGCGGGAAGCCTCTGTCATAAAAACTCGATTCGGTTTTGGCGGCGATGACGGAAGAACGCTCACTGAGACTGGGAAGATGCACGGCGTAAGTCAAGAGAGGCTCAGACAGATCGAAGCCAGGGCACTTCGTAAGTTTCAAAGAAAACCAAACAAAGAGCGCCTTGTTGCGCTGTTGTAGACCCCAGCGCGGTGGGATGACCGCGCGCCGCCCGCTGACGGTCTCAGCGATCTAAAATGAAAAGCGAGAAGCAAATGTTAAAGTTCCCGAACTCTAATAACTCAGGCCCTTGGGCGCGTCTTGATGCCCGCACCGGAATCCTCTTCATCTCAAGTTCAGACGGCGACAAGCAGGCGGTGGACCTCAAAAATAAGGTCATTGCACTTGATATTCAGAACGCTACGCAGGGCTGGTTGGCGGTCGATGCCGCACGGGCGGACTGGCACCCGGTCAACGGGGCGTGGGACAACCCGCCCTCCGAGAATCACAAGCCTGGCGTGGACCTCCGCATCTACTCTGCCACCGCGTTTGGCGATTCGCCCATCAGAGCGATGCGCGGAAACTCTCGCGGATTCACTGGGTTCATCAGCGAGGTCGAAGAGCGGGTGTTGGCCGCTTTGGACGGGGACCAGGCACCGGCTGGCACTTGGCCAACGATCAAGATCAACGAAATTACTGTCGTGAAGGCCGGTCAGGGTAGCACCATCTCAGTCGGATTCACTCTGGCCCCGATTGACAAGTGGGCCAGCCCAGAGGGAGCCAGCGCACCGGCTAAAGCGGCGCCGGTTGCAAAAACTGCGGTAATGGCCGACGAAGAGTTCTAAAAAGATAGCCCCCGCGTGGTCGGGAGACGCTGCGCGGGGGCTAAGTATAACGGCGACAATGGAGAAACGCCGCATGGCCGATATTATCACCCTTGAATCCCCCTTGCTATTGTCGTTTTCAGCAAGCGGGAAAACAGCAACCGATCTAACGCCCAAAAGCTATACAATCGGCCAGCTTTTTGACCGGCTTGCCAAGCCAACGGTTGGCCCTAAGGACGGATCGTATTACCTGCGCGGCGGGGACCTGATCGAGCCTAAACGCTCGGATGCAAATCTGCGCACCGCCGAACTCATCATCCTCGACGGCGACTCGCGCATTGACCGCGAAACCGGCGAGATCATCCCTGGCGCACCGCCTATGGATTTCGTCTGCGACGTATTATCGAGCCTCGGCATCACGTACTGCGCCCACACAACCTGGAGCTTTGACCCCGACGCGCCGCTCTGGAAATACCGGGTGATCATCCCGGCTAAGGTGCCGGATCAGGCCACCCTGGTCGCCTGCCTGGATGATCTGTTCGAAGTCCTCCACAAGCGCGGCGTCTGGCTCAATAACGTCAACGAGAACGCTAAGTGGGCGCAGCTTTGGTTCCTCCCCAGAGTGCCGCACCCTGCCGCACTTGACGCGTTCAAGGTGCGGAGCAACATGGGGTCCTGGGCCTATGACGTCGACCGTTCGGTTGCCAGAGCCGCAGCCCGCGCCGGTCGGGAGGCGGAGGTTGTGCGGGTAATCGCCGCCCAATTGCCGCACAACAAGGTCGAGCAAGGCACTTCCATCATCGAGACGTTCAACAAGTCCCACGGTTTGGATTGGGTGCGCTCGACCCTCGAAGCCAAGGGCTACAAGTTCGCGTTCCACCGGGGGGACCAGATATACCGCTACATCGCCCCAGCGTCGGAATCAGGGGATGCCGGCGTTGTGGTGTTCAAGGGGGCGCTGGGCGACTGGTGCTGCTACAGCCACCATGGCGCTCACGACCCCCTGCACGGTCGGCTGACCGACCCCTTCGACCTCATGGCCACCTTCGAGCATGGTGGGGACCGCAAGGCCGCAGCCCGGGCCCTGGCCCAGCCTGACCCCCTGCCGGCAATCCTGCAAATGGCCAGAAAATTTAACTCTGACAATATTGTGGCCATGAAACCGGTTTCGGGTTCAGCGAAACCGGTTTCGGATGAGCCCATCGCCGGGGCCGACGAGAGCCTGGTCCGCGCAACCCTGCTTGAACCTTTCGACCCGGCAACCTTGCCGCCGCGCCGCTGGATATACGGCAGGCACCTCATTAGGCAATTCGTCAGCGTCACCGTCGCACCCGGCGGAGTCGGGAAATCCAGCCTCCTGATCGGTGATGCTTTGGCCATGGCCAGCGGCAAGCCGATCATGGGACAGATGGTCCCGGCACCCTTGCGCGTCTGGCTTTGGAACCTGGAAGATCCGCTTGAGGAGTTGAAGCGCCGCCTCGCCGCCGCTATGCAGCACCACGGCCTCGTGTGGAGCGATTTAGGCGGGCGGCTATACCTGGACAGCGGGCGCGACCAAGGGCTCTGTACAGCGATTACAGGGCGCTCTGGCACCCCTGAGCTTGTGGCCCCGGTTGTCGATGCCGTTGTGGCGGAGATGCAGCGGCGACAGATCGATGCCCTATTGGCTGATCCGTTCGTCTCAACCCATCAGGTTAGCGAGAACGACAATAATGCGATGGACATGGTGGCGAAGTCCTGGGGCCATGTGGCCCAGCGGACCAACGCCGCAATCGAGCTAGTCCACCATTCCCGCAAGCAGCCGGATAAGGTTGAGATGAATGCAGAATCCGCCCGAGGCGGCAGCGCACTCACTAGCGCAGCCCGCGTTGTGAGGGTGCTTAATCGGATGACGGCGCTGGAGGCCGAAAAGGCAGGAGTTGAAAATAACCGGCTATTTTTCAGGGTTTATCCCGACAAACAGAATCTAGCGCCGCCCCTGGAACACTCGACCTGGTATAAGCTGCACGATGTGGCGCTGGAAAACGGGGATCAGGTCGGGGTGGTGGCGCCCTTCCAGTGGCCTGACGCCTTCGACGGGGTGTCAACCAGCGACCTCCGCCGGGTTCAGGCTGCGATTGATACCGGCACCTATCGGGCCGATCCGCGAGCCGATATGTGGGCCGGTAACGTCGTTATGAGGGTGCTAGGGATCGACTCAACAGCGCCGGCATCAAAGGCCAAGGCGCGGCTGTTGCTGACGGGGTGGATCAAGTCAGGGGCGCTTGTGCAAGAGGCCGAAACGGACCCTCGAACACGCAAAACCGTGACCGTGATTCGTGTCGGGGACTGGGCAATCGAGGGCGTGATATGAAAACACGCGCATCAAAAAATGTAATGATTTCAATGTTGCTCCAGTCACGAAAACAACTGGAGCAGGACTGGAGCATGACTGGAGCAGAATGGCGGAAAACCGCCGTTTATACGCCAACGACTGGAGCAGGACCGTTGCGGCCATGTTCTGCTCTAGTCGTCTCCATGTAGGGGATAGGCCTTTAGGCCTACCCCAACTGGAGCAACTTGAGCAATAGGTATTTTCGAGTCGCGCTAAAATAAATCAAACCCCGAGAAAAATGGAGACGAAAATGGACAAGGCAAAACCAAGCAACTACCCAATCGCCGGCATCGATCACCTCCAGGCAGATGCCGCCGCAATAGATGCCGTGCTGGCATCGCTGGACGCTATCGTGGTCCCCCTAGAAGGGAAGTGGGGTGCTGGCAGGTTGCCCATGCTCGTCGAGCCAGCCCTCGCCGCTAAGTTCGGGAGCGCCCAGGCCAAGCTCAATAGCGCGGTCGAAGCCGGCAACGTCGAGGAGGTGGTCAAGCGCGCCGCTGTGCTGAAGAGGGGCTGGCTGGCCCTGGATGCCGCAGCAAGCCCAAATCTCGCGCTGGAGCGCGAGCAGGTCTGGGGGTATGACCACCAAGGCAAACGCTATACAGTCGTCCTGGATCGATCTAAGGCCAATTGGCAGGCATCACACACCGAGGATGCCTCGCTTGTGGTCACCGTCGCGGAATTGTTAACGGTCTGGGAGGCGTCAAAAGTGGCTCAGGTCACCCGCAAGACGCGCTTGGCGTTCCCAGGCGCTCAGGTCACCAGGGTGACAAACGACAAATCCTTGGCCGACGATCTGAACGACGAGGTGCCTTTCTGATGGATAACAACCGCACAGGCCCAAACCCAAAGTCTCTCGAAGAGCGATTCTGGTCAAAGGTCGATAAAAACGGCCCGGTTCCGGCGTATCGCCCAGACCTCGGACAGTGCTGGATTTGGACGGCCAGCATCGGGAGGGGTTATGGAAAATTCTGGGTCGGGCGCAGAGCGCAAGCCCATCGGGTCTCCTACGAAATGCACCGAGGCGCGATCCCGGACGGACTGGATCTTGATCATCTATGCCGGGTTAGGAATTGCGTAAACCCGGACCACCTGGAGCCGGTAACCCGCGCGGAGAACATCAGGCGCGGGGAAACCGGTAAGCTGGTGGGGGCGAGGCAGCGCGCTAAGACGCATTGCAAGAGAGGGCATCCGTATAGCGGGCCGAATCTGGTAATCGAAGCAAGCGGAGCCAGGGCGTGTAAGGCCTGCCGTAGCGCCCGTTCAGCCCGGTGCTACGCCCGATCGATCTCGCCTCGCGTAACCCGGCGCTACGTCCGTTCGATCTCGCCCCAGGCATAGACCAGCCGATTTATTTTGCGTTTCCCACAAGAACGCAATAATGTTGCCCAGAACGTGACCATCGAGCAATGAGTTGTCTCAATGCACACCCCCACGCCCACCCGCCGCGCTACTGCGCCCGCCGCCGAGCCGCCGAAGAAGGCCGCACCGCCGGCGAGCGATTATGCTCGCACCGACAAGGCAAAGCGGTTGGCTAAAATGCTACAGCAATCGCAGCGCAACATGCGCGACGACACGTGATGCAGATCGAGACCGTTAAACTGGCCTCTCTGATCCCCTATGCGCGCAACAGCCGCACCCACTCTGACGCCCAAGTGGCTCAGATCGCTGCCAGTATCAAGGAATTCGGCTTTACAAACCCCGTCCTGATCGACGAGACCGGCAGCATTATCGCCGGTCACGGGCGAGTCATGGCCGCTCGCAAGCTAACGCGCCCCGACGTGCCGTGCATCCGGTTATCGCACCTCACCGAAGCGCAGAAGAAAGCCTACATCATTGCCGACAATAAGCTGGCCCTGAACGCTGGCTGGGACGCCGAGATGCTGTCGGTGGAGCTGGCAGACCTGAAAGACCTCGGCTTCGACCTAGACCTGACCGGCTTTAGCGCAGACGAAATCAACGCGCTGTTGGCACCCAATGGCACAGAGGGGCTGACAGACGAGGACGCCGTCCCTGAGCCGCCGGTTGATCCGGTAACTAAGCTGGGCGACGTATGGCTGTTAGGGGATCACCGGGTTATGTGTGGGGACTCGACCAGCATTGATGCGGTTGATACATTACTTGCTGGAGTAAAGCCGCACCTGATGGTGACAGACCCGCCCTACGGGGTCGAGTATGACCCAACGTGGCGAGACGACCAAGATGCGGCAAAAGGAAAAAAAATTGGTGGCAGAGCGGTTGGGAAAGTAAAGAACGACGATTGTGCGGATTGGAGAGAGGCATGGGCGCTATTTCCTGGCGACGTTGTTTATTGCTGGACAAGCGGGCGGTTTCTTCCTGAATCCATATTATCCCTAGAGGCCGCTGGCTTCGAGCGCCGAGTGCTTATTGTTTGGGCGAAGTCGCAGCACGTTTTCGGTCGCGGACATTATCACTCGCAAGAAGAAGAATGCTGGTACGCCGTCAGGAAGGGGGCTACAGGGCATTGGCAAGGCGATCACAAACAGACAACGCTATGGCAAATCCCAAAACCATCAAAATCTGAAACTGGACACGGCACCCAAAAGCCAGTCGAGTGTATGCGCCGCCCAATTGAAAACAACTCAAGCCCTGGCCAGGCGGTTTACGACCCTTTTACGGGGAGCGGGACAACCGTAATCGCAGCCGAGACAACGGGGCGGTGCTGCTATTCGATGGAACTCGACCCAAAATACTGCGACGTCATCGTTAAACGCTGGCAGGAGTTCACGGGCAAGACTGCCACGCTGGAAGCCACAAAAGAGCCGTTTAATTCAGCAAAAACATACGCATGATTGGTTTAATAAAAAGACATGGCACAAAAACCCCATAAACCCACAGATGCTTTGCGCCGCCAAGCTGAGCAAGCCTCGGGCCTCGGGCTCCCGCATGACCAAATCTGCGCCCTGATCGGCATCAGCGACGAAACGCTGCGCAAATACTACGGCCCAGAGCTTGGTATCGGCAAAGCCAAGGCATCAGCCCAGATCGCTAAGACGTTGTTCAACAAGGCACAATCCGGCGACACCACCGCCATGATTTGGTGGACAAAGGCGCAGATGAAATGGACAGAGACGCAAAGGCATGAGAACACTGGCGACGGCGGCGGGCCAGTCGAGCTGACGATCAAATGGTCAGACGGGAAATAAAGCTTTCCTACGTTCCGCGTCCCGCCTTCTACCCGTTCCATGCCCGCAAACATAGATGGTCGTGCCTGGTCGCGCATCGCCGCGCGGGTAAGACAGTCGCGGCCATAAATGACCTGATCCGTTGCGCTGTCATGTCCCGCTCTCCCATGCCGCAATTCGCCTATATCGCGCCGTTTCGATCACAGGCAAAATCCGTTGCTTGGGACTACCTTAAGACGTTTGCCGCGCCGGTCACCAAGGCGAGCAACGAAGCCGAATTGCAAATCGATCTGATCAACGGCGGGCGGATCAGGTTGTTCGGTGCCGATAATGCTGACGCTATGCGCGGATTGGGCTTCGATGGCGTCTTCCTGGATGAATTTGGGGATTTCCGCCCGTCCGTTTGGGGTAACGTCATCCGGCCCACGCTATCGGATCGGCAAGGTTGGGCTGTGTTTGCCGGCACCCCGAAAGGCAAAAACCAGTTTTGGTCAATCTGGGATCAGGCACAGCGCGACCCTGCCGAATGGTTCTCGCTCAAACTCCCGGCATCCGAGAGCGGGTTGCTGCCTCAAGGCGAACTCAGCGCGGCACGGGCGCAGCTATCGGAGGACCAATACCTCCAAGAATACGAATGTTCGTTTGAAGCCGCTATCCTGGGCGCATTTTACGGCACCGAAATGCGGATGGCCGACGAGGATGGGCGTATTTGCCCGGTTAGCTATGATTTAAGCCTGCCCGTGCATACCGCCTGGGACTTGGGATACCGCGACGACACGGCAATCTGGTTCTACCAAGTAGTGCGCGGCGAAGTGCATGTCATTGATTTTCATTCTGTTTCCGGCTCAAACATTGCCGAGCTAGCGGCTGTCGTTAACGCCAAGCCCTACCGTTACGGCAAGCACTACTTGCCGCACGATGCCCGCGCTAAGACGTTAGCCGCTGCCGGAAAGTCTATCATCGAGCAGCTTGCCGAGCATCTCGGCGGTATTAACGGTTTGGCTATCGTGCCTGACCTGTCGGTGCAGGACGGCATCCAGGCTGTTCGTGCGCTTCTGCCGCGTGTTTGGTTTGACGCTGACAAATGCCGCGATGGTATTGAGGCGCTGCGCCAATATCAGCGCGAGTATGACGAGGACAAAAAGTCGTTTCGGCAAACGCCGCGCCATGATTGGTGTTCGCATCCGGCGGACGCATTTCGTATGTTAGCCGTCGCCTGGGTGCAGGAGCCCACAGTTAGGGCTCCGGCCCCCGAGCGGACACTATTGGTTGGCCCAGACAACCGTGCTACGCTAAACGATATGTGGGCTGCTCACGCCCAGGTTGAGAGAAGGAAACGAATATGAGCGGCACCCAGAATCCTTACGCTTATCAGTATGAAACCGTTGCCGTCAGTCAAACCGCCCAGGTTTTGGGTGGCACTGGCGCGGTTGGCGATTACGTTCACCGGTTGATTATCAACGTGATAACAGTTGCAAGCGCAGGCGTTACGCTGATTGATGGATCAACATCCATCGTAATCAGCACCGCTGCCAGCGCAGTATTGGGGCCAATTAGCCTTGAACTAAACATGCGTTCAGCCACCGGCCCGTGGAAGATCACGACTGGCGCTGGTGCGACCGTTGTCGCGGTTGGGATATTCAGCGCATAGGGATTAAGCCATGAACTCAGACACCCAGCGGATTATCGACGCGCTTCTGTATATGGGCGCTCCCAACAACGTGCAGGCCCAGCTTGAGCCGCGTAATGGGGTTTACGAAGCCCCTAACGAAGGCATTGACCAGATGCCTGGGTTCGACCCGGCAACACCGACTGGCTCTGGGACGCCAATGGACGGCGAGTTGCCGTTTGGCGCTACCAGGGGCGGATCCGATGTTCCAGACGGTTTCCCGGCGGCGCTTGAGACTGCTCTTGGCCCCGAGGAGCAGGCGATTCTTGAAGCCATCATGCGCAAGCAGCAAGAGCGGGCCGCGCAGCGAGGCATGGTCGAATAATGGCTGCCCCGTCCACCCTAGCGGCGGCTTTGAACTACTACGGCAACTCCCGGCTGAAGCGCCGTGAGTTCGACGGCGGCGAGCCGCCCACGCTCGAGGGCCTGGGCGAGCAGTGGCAGGGCGTCAGTGACGCAATCCAGGCAGGCCCAGACAACGCGCGAAAGTGGCTGGAGAAGGAGCCTGGGTATACTTACAGCGCGATAGTCCCGGCGAAGCATGACGCGAGCGGCAAGACGTCATGGGCGCTCCAAGACATGGTCCGCAACCCGCTGATCGGCGCACTCGACCTGATGCAGATGAAGATGGCGCGCGATGAGACCGGCAAGCCGGTCGGCTTGACCGATCCAGGGATAGAGGCGATGGCGACGGCAATGGTTCCGTGGGGCGGGCGCGGCATTGACCGGGGCGTTCTTCGGTCTGGCGGCGGTCCGGTAGAGAAGGGGATTGTTCCGTTCCCGCAGCCTAGAACGGCTGAAGGTTTGGCGGCTAAGTTGCGTGATGCGTTTCCGGATTCGGAAGTCAGAGTGAACCATTCTTTACCCGGCGGGTATGGACAATCTTCCTATGTTGAATTTTCGGCTGCGGAGCCAAAATTGTTATTCGAAAAAAGGAAAGCAGACTGGACTGCCGCCGGAAAAGGCAGCGGGCGAGGTCCGGAGCCTATAATGCCTAGCCGGATTGCCCATGAATATAGATTGAGCGACCACGATCTTGGGGATCGGCGCGCTCGTCAATACACGCGGCTGTTCGGTCAGGATATGACCGATGCCGATATGTTGCGATTGATTTCCGACTTGCGGGAACAGACGTTCCTCGGCAAGGTCGCGCCGCCTGACCCTCGCATTGCGGAAGCCATGTTCGGTGCCACTAGCAACATTGGCAAGGGCATCGTCCCGGAGCTTACAAAGGCGCTGACGCCCAAGCCATTTGTCCCCCGCGCAGAGGCGGCGCTCCCGATGGACGAAGCATCACGCATGGCGCGGGCGAAGGCGATGGGGTTTGACGTTGACGCCTATCACGCCACAACCAGGGATTTTCCAGCTTTTGACAACGCTCAAATCGGGTCGAACCTCGACACGGGCTATTATGGGACGGGCCACTATTCAGCGCCGACCCCTCTTAACCGACGCGGGGAAGCAGAGGGGCCGTTAACTAACTATATCGCCGGAAATTACGATAAAGACGGGCCAATCTATTTCAAAGGCGCAAATATCATCCCGCTTAAACTGAAAATGAACAACCCGCTAATAATTGACAAGGCGGACATCCCGAACGGAAAACTAACGTCTAGGGTCGAAGAATTGACCGGGTTTAAGTCAACGTTTGGATGGCCGCTTGAGGAATCGCAGCGCCCGGAGTTTATGGCGGCGGTAAAGAAGGCTGGATATGACGGGGTTAGGGTCGATTATGACGGGAAGCCGATAGAGTATGTGTCCCCGGACCCCACGCAAATCCGTTCCCGTTTTGCCGCCTTCGACCCCGCGAAAGCCGACAGCGCCGACCTGCTGGCGCTGGCGCTCGGCACGGTTGGCGTGGGTGCCGCCGCTGCCGCGCGACCGGGCGCGGAACAACCCTATGACTGACAGGCTCAACCATGGCTGACATGACCGCTACCGGCGTCGAGAAATATCTCGCAGTTATTTCCGCCTACGAAACCGAGTTCAAGCGGTGGGAAGGCCGGGTCACGCGCATCATTCGCCGTTATCGTGACGACACGCGGACGGCAAGCAGCAGCGATACGGCAAAGTTCAACATCCTGTGGTCAAACGTCCAGACCTTGATCCCGGCGGTGTATGCCAAGCTCCCGAAGGCCGATGTGGCGCGTCGATTCGGTGACAATGACCAGGTTGGGCGCGTGGCCGCGCTGTTGATCGAGCGGGCGCTAGACTTCGAGGTCGAGCATTACCCTGATTTCCGCGCCACCATGAGGCACGCCGTTGAAGACCGATTCCTTGGCGGTCGAGGTGTTGCTTGGGTACGGTACGAGCCTCATGTCCGCGCACAATCGCTC
>JAURHQ010000084.1 GCA_030833185.1 Gammaproteobacteria bacterium
CCTCGCTATCTTTACTTGTTTCCAATCTCTCAAATAAATCATGTAAATCATTCATCCAAAAGAGAATTGGATTCCCTATCGATGCTAGTTCTCTCCAGAAGTCAACAAACTGGTATCGAACAGTTGGCCCCTATTTTTTAACTCCAGCTGCTGCCCATTTTGGTCTGTCACACGAAGTATTTGTGCTGAACGGTTACCTGGAAACCAACCTAAGACAACTGTCGCCTCCTTCGCCAAGCCAAGGCGAACCAAATGTTTGGCAATTCGCCTAGCGTGCAAACCACCTGCTCTGTCTGCTTTGAAGAAGTCTTTGCCAGACCATGCGCCACCGCCAATCGGCCAGGCCCCCCTCGCGGCGTCCTCAGTTCAGCTTGATCGACGCGTCGCGGACGATCCCGCCCATCCGCGCATGGTCGGCTCGCAGCAGCTTGCCGAACTCGTCGAGCGTGACGACGCCGACGTCCATGCCTGCCCGCCGCAGTCGCTCCGAGACCTCCGGATGCCGAGCCGCCTTCTCGTACTCGGCGGCGAGCCGCTCGACGACCGCGCGCGGCGTCTTCGCTGGTGCCAGTATGCCGAGCCACGAAGTGACCGCATAGCCGGACAGCGTCTCGGCGATGCTCGGCACCTCGGGCCTCGACTCCGAGCGCTTCGGGCCAGTTACTGCGAGCAACGTGACTGCGCCCGACTCGACGAACGGCCGCAGCGCGGTCATCGCGCCCATCGCGAGCGGGATGTGACCACCGCCCAGGTCGGCAACAGACTGCGCAGCACCCCGATACGGCACGTGTCCGAACTGCACGTTCGCCCTTCGGTTGAGCAGCTCGATCGCTATGTGGTGCGGCGAGCCGAGCCCCGAAGAACCGATCGCATGCTCGCCGGGCTTCGCGCGAGCGGCCGCAATCGCCTCGGGCAGCGTCTTCGCCGGGAAGCTGCGGTGCGCCGCGAGATAGACCGGCACGTCGACCATCTTCGCGATCGGCTCGAAGCCGTCAATCGCGTTGAACGGTGTGTCCGGTATCAGGTGCGGATTGATCGTCAGCACCGAGTCGATTGTCGCGAGCAGCGTGTAGCCATCGGGCTCGGCGCGCGCGACCTGGCTCGCGCCGAGGTTGCCGCCTGCGCCGGTGCGGTTTTCGACTGTGATCGGATGCCCGATCGCCGCCGCCACCCGCTCACTGACGACGCGCGCCATGATGTCCGCCGCACCGCCAGTGGCGAACGGCACGACGACGCGAATGCCGCGCGTCGGGAATCCCTGCGCGAGCGCGTCCCTGGTCGCGAGCATCGCCACACAGAACCCCACCGCCAGTCCGATCATCCTGATCAATGCTCCTCCGTTTAGCTTGATCAATTGCTTTCTTTTCATGTTGTCTCCTTTTGACAGCAAATCAGCTCGTTTGAGCTTTTGAGTCAGCCTCGACCGGCACTGCGTCTATTGCCCGGTCGCGCACCAGTACCTCGATCGTCACTCCGTCAGGCGCCTCGATGAAGAGGCAGGCCGCTCCTGGACGCAGCGTCTTCGGGCCGTAAGTAATCTTCGCACCAAGGGCGCTCAACTCTTGTGCCGCGGCGTCCAGATCGTCGACGGACAGCCCGAAATGATCAAGCCCGTAACGTGGCGATGGAGTAGCTTCATTTAGTTGCCAGCCGAGCGATTTCTCCAATTTCTTTGCGTCACCGAGATAAAGCGTCAGCTCACCAATGAGCAGGTCTGTACGAACGCGCCCATCGGACTGCCGCGAGCGCAGAACCTGGGCTCCAAGCACTCGCCGGTACCACTCTGCGGTCGCCTCGAGATCGGCGGCATAAAGGTGGACATGATCAACTCGAAATTGCATGGAATCCTCCGGTAAGTTTCTTGTGTTGCGAGGTCAAGCGAGGAGCACGATCTTGCCCAGATGCAGGTTTTTGCGCATAAATTCCTGCGCGCGGTCAGCCTCGTCCAACCCGAACACGCGGGTGACCGGCATTGCGAACCGCCCGGCGGAAAGCGCCGGCCCCAGATCGCGCTCTGCACCGTGCACCACATCGGCGAACTCGTCGATGTTTCGGGTACGAAAGGTCACGCCAATTAGGCTCAACCGTTTCTTGGACAAAAGGTCCAGGTCAATCTGGGCGACCGAGCCGGCCATCCGGCCAACCTGAACCCAGCGCGCGCCCAGGGCGGCCGCCTGCAGATTCGCAGCGGCCGCGCCCGCGCCAACCATATCGATGATCACGTCGACGCCTTCGCCGTTTGTCAGCGCCAGCACGCGTTCGCCGATATGCTCGCTACGGTAATCGATACCGTATGTCAGACCGAACCTAGCCAGTTCGACTAGTTTTTCTGAGCTGCCCGCAGTGCCCAGCACGACGCTCGCCCCGAGTTCGCGCGCGACCTGCAAAGCAGCGATCCCCACGCCGCTGGCCGCTGCCTGAACCAGAACGCGATCGCCGCGTCGCAATTGCCCAATACTAACCAGCGCGTCGTGCGCAGTGAAGAGCGCCACTGGCGTCGCCGCGGCGTCGGTCCATGAAAGATTCTCCGGCACACGCATCGCGAGCCTCGCGTGGAGGAGCGCTTGCTGCGCATAAGCTCCCGAAGGCATGCCCATGACTCGGTCGCCAACGCGAAATTCATTGACGTCAGGACCAACGGCGATGACTTCTCCAGCAGCCTCAAGCCCGGCAATCGGCGCTGGTGGTCGCGTCGGAATTCGCTCGAAGTGGCCTACGCGTAGTGAGAGATCTGCTCGGTTCAGGCCGACCGCCCGCACCGAAACAAGAAGTTCGCCCTTTCCAGGTCGAGGCTCCGGCACCTCGCACCACTCTAGGCGGTTACCCAAAGGTTTATTCTCGATTACCCAGGCTTTCATCGTGCCCGCTCCCACTCCACAACAGCTACCCGTCGCCGACCGTCGAAGCTCCACTCGCCGACCAGACGCACACGCTCGTCGTCATGCCATTCTATGCGTCGCACCTGTTCGTCGCCAATCCAGTTCGGCAAAAGGCTGAGTTCGATCCGGTGGTAGGCCGTGTCGCCTTCTACTCGGTAGCGGCCGCAATAGGTTACGTAGGACTCGAATGCGTAAGCCTTCTCGTCCTTCGAGGCGCCAAGCCGGTCGGCGCTGCGGAATGGCTCCACCTTTGCGCGTTGCATCGTGCCACTCATGTACCCGTCAGCCGTGTACATAATGTAGCCATGGGCATCCTCGCCAAGCGGGAAAAGTGCCGGTTCATGATCGTATTGAGTCCAGTAGCGCTGAAGACGCCAAACGCCAACCAGTTTGTTTCCCACCAGGCCAGTGCCATCGATGCGGATGCTGTGGGCCAAGTGCAGGTCACTTTGCCCAGGCGCATCTTGCGCGCCTCCGTCGAGCGGGGTTTGGTCAACGCGTTTTTCCATGCTGTTCACTTCTTTCGTCTGGTTGATCTTTATTTAATCAACTTTAATACCCAAGCATTAGGCAACACAAGGTCGTTTTTTGCATGTCACTGATTAGCGATGCTCATGACTGTTGCGCACATGAGTCACATCGCCTACATTGACATAAATTTCAGTCTAAGGCTACTCTGATGCGTAAACTAAGCTTGTCAGCTATCGATCTGAATCTACTTCGCGTTTTCGATGCGATCTACCGTGAACGGCACCTTACCCGGGCGGGTTCGTTACTTTGCCTTTCCCAGTCTGCAGCGAGCCATGCACTTGGCCGGCTGCGTGCAATGTTCGAGGACGAGCTCTTCCTCCGCACGACGCGCGGGCTCGAACCAACGCCTCGTGCCATGGAACTTTCAGTGCCGATTGCGGAAGCTGTCGAAGCATTCCAGCGGGTAATCGCAGGCGCCAATGGCTTCGACCCGGCCAATGCCCGCATGCGAATGCGAATCGGCTTGACGGACTTCGCATCCTGGGTGATCTTGCCAACGATGGTGACACGACTGCGAGCCGATGCACCGGGAATCGACCTGCAGACCGCGCACGTGACGATTGAAGCGGCGCGCGACCTGCTCGACCGTGGTCAACTCGACCTCGCGATCGTCGCCAGCGCCGAGCATCCAGCACGCTTTGTTGCGCGACACGCGTTGACTGAGCCCTTTGTCTGCCTGCTTGCGCGCGATCACCCGGCGATCGGGAAAACACTTGATGAGCAGGCATTCCTGGCTGCGGAGCACATTCTGGTTGCAGCCAGTGAGGGCCAGCGAAGCATTGTGGACAGGCTCCTCGCAGAGCGCGACCTGCGCCGTAGGATCGCAGTGACAGTGCCCTTCCTTATGGGTGTGCCAAAAATCGTCGCATCCTCCGCAATGCTTTGCACTATTCCGCTGAGCCTCGCACGCGAATTGTCGAACTACCCGAATCTGCGATGGTTACCCTTGCCGTTTGACCGCGTGCGCGTCGACTACTTTGCCCTTTGGAGTTCGCGCGATGAATCGCACACTTCGCATAGCTGGCTCAGGGAATTAACGCTTCAGTGCTGTAGGGAGTGGGAAACCAACGAACCAGTCGCGCCGAAGCGCAAGACAAGCCGCAACTCGACCAAGAGCTCGTCGAGAGCCGCACCGGGCAAGCCAGGCAAGAGTTCAGGCGCCCGGTTGAGCTGATGCACCTCGGGTCGCCCTGCGCGTTCGACCTGGGCCCGCCTACTTCGCGCGGATATTAGCCGTGCGAATCACCTTGCCCCATTTGTCGAATTCAGCGCGTACGAAGCGGTCCAGGTCATCGGGTGTGCCTGGCCAAGTCTTGATGCCCCCACCAAGCAGCCTCTCTCTCTTTCACGTCTAGCTGCGCCAGCGCGGTGTTCAGAGTGCGGTTCAGCTTGGTCACAATATCTGCGGGCATGTCAGCCGGCGCGAACACAGACGCCCAGCCGATCACCTCGAGACCGGGGGGCGCCAGACTCCGCAATCCTGGGCACATCCGACTACATCGCAAGCCGTTGGGCCATCTGAGGCGGGCAGATGCGAATCATTGCGATCATCGCCCAGGGTGCTGATGGAAAATCTCGGTTCCCTGTCCCGAAGCGACCGCATGAAGCGACCCAGAACAGTGGCTTGGTTAACCACATATCGGCATGCTGGGAAGCCGGTCGTTTCGACGCCGCGTATACCGGCCTCAGCTACGGCGGGATTGTCGAGAGCTAGCTCCGAGCATGCGTGCTGGTGATCGCGCCCTCGATATCAACGCAGACTTCAACTCTTGTCATGTTTGACCCTATTCGGTAACCCGAATTCCATATCGCTTCACTACAGCTTGCCAGCGCTTAGCATCGGCCCTCACAAATGACCGAAGCGACTCAACGGAACCGCCACCGGCCTCCATGCCGTTGTTCTGAAAGAATTCCTTTGACGTCAGCGTGTTAAGCACGCCGTTGGTTGCGACGTTAAGAAGTTCGATCACTTCGCGCGGCGTGCGACGTGGCACCATCAACGACTGCCAGCTATAGATCGAAAGGTCCGATAGCCCGAGTTCGCCTAGGGTCGGCGCATTTGGAAATACGAACCAACGCTTTTCGCCAGTCGTGGCAAGCACGCGAAGACGGCCGCCCTCAACATGCGGCTTCGATGCCATCTGGTCCATTAAAAGGTTGATATGACCACCTAGCAGGTCGTTAAGCGCTGGTGCCTGCCCGCGATAGGGCACGTGTTTAAGACTTACCCCCGTGGCACCAAGCACCGCCGCCATTGCGAGGTGAGTACCTGTGCCAAGGCCGGCTGATCCGTATGTAAGAAGATCCGGTCGCGCCTTCGCGTTCTCAATCAGCGTTGTCAACGAATCAATCCCCTGCTGTGCGTTCGTTACAATCGCAAGCGGAAGACGGCTTACGAAAGCAACCGGTTCAAAGTCGTCGACTGGGTCGTATGGCAAGCTAGTGCCAAGACCATATGGAATACTATTGGTTGACGGGCCTCCGAGCAATAGCGTGTAACCGTCGGGCAGTGCGCGCGCCACTTCCTCAGTACCGATGCGCCCGCCGGCACCCGCCTTATTTTCGACGATGACCGGTTGCCCCAGGCGGGAAGCAAGGCCGCCGGCCAACATCCTCGCCGTAAGGTCGGCCGCACCTCCGGGTGTCCACGGCACCACAATGCGCACAGGCCTGGAAGGAAATTGTCCTTGTCCAAGTGCGGAAGCTACCGGCGCGGCTAGGCTTACAACTATGGTCTTCAGCGCTCTACGACGAAACATAGCGAGTCTCCCTTCAAAAAAAATTGAAAAAGCATTAATCTACTAGCGTAGGCGGACGCATAGCGTCGGTGCGTTCGCGCGAATGGCCGAGTACGTCGAGCAGAATCTGTTCGGTATGTTCGCCTAACAACGGAGCAGGCACACCTCCAACGGGCGCAACGCCGTCGAAAAGGACAGGCGAGCGTACGTTTGGTATCGATCCCAGCACCGGATGTTCAAGAAAATTGATTATCCCGCGCTCAACAACTTCGGGAGACGCGAAAGCCTGTGCAACGCTGCGCACCTTACCGGCAGGTACGCCAGCAGCGCGCATTGCCTCGACCCAGTCAACCACATCGCGCTCGCGAAACAACAAGTTCAAAGCAGAATGTAAGGCCTCCTTATTTTGCATACGCAATTGGTTGGTCACGAAACGTGGATCATCAGCGATGTGCGGCGCACTCATTACATCGGTCACTAGCTTGCGCCATGTACGCTCGCCACCTATGGTGAGCATGAAGGAGCCGTTCCGTGCCTCAAACAGGCCGACAGGCTGGGAGCCGACGCTGCCGTTACCAACGCGCACCGGGTCGCGCCCGGTCATGAGATAACCGATGCCGAAATGGCTGGTCAGACATACCGCAGTGTCGAACAGTGGTATCTCAACATAACGACCGCAGCCGTTGGATTCGCGCTCCCGCAGTGCCGCCGAGACCGCGCCAAAAGCAAACAAACCCGTGCAAATATCAACCATCGGCAAACCGGTGCGTACCGGTTCCTGATCAGCATGACCTGTAAGCGACATCAACCCGCTTTCGGCCTGGCAAATCTGATCATAGCCGGCTCGCGCGGCAAATGACCCCGTTCGCCCATAGGCCGAGATCGAGCAATACACCGCGCCAGGATTGATACGTGCTACGGCCTGATAGTCGAGCCCGTACTTAGTCATGATGCCCGTGCTGAAATTCTCCACCACAACATCCGAGACAGCAACGAGGTCCAAAGCTGCACGGCGGCCAGCCTCGCTTCGAAGGTCGAGCGCGATACTACGTTTGTTGCGGTTCAATGATACGAAAGCGGCGGACAAACCACCGATGTCGGGCGGACGATACTGACGCGCATCATCGCCACCCTTAGGGTCTTCTATCTTGATAACTTCAGCACCAAGATCCGCCAGCATCATTGTGGCAATTGGTCCTGCGAAGACGCGCGAAAAGTCGGCGACTCGAATACCGGCCAGAGGTCCCGGACGTGCAACGTTCATGATTTACTCCTGTATTTCGCATGGGCATTATGGCCGTGTCCCAAATGAGGGCGTACCTGCTACCCTCAAAGGTGCAGCAAGGGCGGCGAATTCGCACAGTACAGATCGGGTCTGCCGCGGGTCGATTATTTCTTCTATGAAAAAGCGCTCTGCGGAGCGTATGGGAGAGCGTAGGCGCGCAAGACGCTCCTGAATTTCGCACAGCTTCGCAACGGGATCAGGCGCTGATTCGATTTCGGATTTATAGGCTACCTCTAGTCCACCGGCAAGCGGCAGCGAACCCCATTGTCCGGAAGGCCATGCATAGCGAAAGTTGAAACGACCCCCATTCATGTGCGCGGCGCCGGCGATGCCGAAAGCCTTACGCAAGATCACGCTGCACCACGGCACACGCGCCTGATGGATCGCTGCAAGGGCTCGCACGCCATGCCGGATGGTGCCCGCGCGTTCTGAATCTAAGCCGATTGCGAACCCTGGAATGTCGACCAAGAATACAACTGGCAGATGAAATGTCTCGGCAAGATCTACAAAGCGTACGATTTTTTGCGCGGTGTCTGCGGACCAAGCGCCTCCGTAGACATAGGGATCGCTCGCCATTACCGCGACTGCCCATCCGTCTAACCTAGCGAAACCAGTCACGATCGATTTCCCCCACAGTCGTCCGATCTCCATGAAACTTCCAGTATCAAACAGTGTCTCTACGATCGGCCGTATCTTGTATACCTTGCGGTCGTCGCGCGGAATCGCGGCGAGCAGCCATTCGTCGCTGCGCGCGGTGTCTACTATCGGCGTAGCACGTGGAGGAAATTCATGGACTGAGGGCGGCAAATAAGACAGGAATCGTCGCGTTCGTAGGAAGGCTTCTCCCTCGCTCTCCACTTCGTCATCAACAACGCCGTTTCGCGCGTGTATCTCGCTGCCGCCCAGTTCCTCCTTGGTTACCACTTGCCCCACTCTAGCGACCAAGGGCGGACCCGCCGCGAAAAGCTGCGCGGTGCCGCGAACCATCATTGAATAGTGGCTACTGCAAACACGGGCTGCGCCTAGCCCGGCGGTAGATCCCAAAGCAAGACCAACAACTGGGATGGTCGATAGGTTCCTACAAACGAGGTCCCAAAGCCTGCCACCGTTGTTGGGGACATGGGTTGCCCCATCATTTTCGATATTCTTGACGGAGCCTCCACCGCCAGTTCCGTCCACAAGCCTGATCAGCGGCAGACACAGCTCGTTCGCCATGGCCTCTACATACGTAAGCTTTTCTTTGACCGCACCGTCGTTCGCTCCGCCGCGGACAGTGAAATCGTCGGCAGCGACAACTACAGGCCGTTGCTCGACTGCGCCACGGCCTATCACCAGGTTCGCCGGGGTGAATCCGGTCACTTCGGCTTCTGAAGGGTCATAGCGAGCCGATCCTGCGATGCCCCCTATCTCATGAAACGAACCACCGTCAAGCAGCCCATCGATGCGCTCGCGCGCTGTGAGCTTGCCCGCTGCCTTGTGTCTCGCAACCTTTTCGGCACCACCGTGTTCACGTGCAAGAGCGCTAAGCTTTGCGAGTTGATCTAGTTCAGGTTGCCAGCTCAAAGGTGACTCCATGTTTGCTGCACACACTAGGAAATTTCATATCTTTAGCGATGTGCAATTTGCTTGAATGAAACTATATTAGCTAACATATTGGCTTTTTCCAATCGATCCTAGGCATGTGCCAAATGCAATTAATGAATGATTAGCTACGCAGGTTGCTTCCAGTCCGCGCTTTTTGAAATATAGTAGCCTCCTGCGCCCCTTTAACTCCGTTCCAACTCGATTTAAATACGACCTCGCGCACCCAGCGTTCGGCAACTAAGAGTTAATCCCGATGGCACCACTTAGCGTTGTACCCCGCATCAAAGCCGAGACACGGCTACTCATTTAGTAAGATAGGCCATGTCCGAAAGCCATATGGAAGGGTTGCTCGGCGCCATGCGTAGAAGGAGGCCGTCGACCTACATAATGGGCATTATGAAAGGAAACCTACAGGGCGATGTGCCTTCGCTCAAGGCGCAATTACTTCGGTCGAATAGTGATGTTACGCGGTTCCGATCTGCCTAACCAGAGCATTGCTGTTGCACACCGTTGAAATATTGCACTTGCTAATGAGCTAGATGTCAAAAACGAATTGGCGACGCCGCATGGGTCATTGATAGCTTCCGGTTATGATAAATCTTATAAAAAGCTCATACAACAATCTTTCCGATCAGATCAGTGAAGTACACCCAGCTATATTGGTAGGCAGCACACATTGATTGATCCAACGTAGGAGTACCGTTGTTGCGCGAATGAAATTTTGATCCTGCAACCCTCATTAAAAGGAAATTAAGAAATGGCAGCGATTAGACTTAAATCTGAGGTGGCTGGATTGGTCTGGCAGATCAATAAGCAGTTGGGAGAAGACATTGCAGCGGGTGACATCGTGATGACCATAGAGTGTATGAAGATGGAAATTCCCCTCGTCGCTGTGGAAAAATGTACTCTTAAGGAAATCAAAGTGAAAGAAGGCGAGCTTGTCGCCGAAGGCCAGACGGTCGCGGTCCTAGAAACGGCATTTTCAAGTTAACCACAAACGACCACTGCTCTGCAGTGGTCCTGCATATATTAGATTTAAATTTCATCTTCACTCGTTAGGTTGAAAGATGAACCAAAACCCACCTTTAATCAAGTACCCCTATTTGTCTCATACACGCTGACGTCGTACACCTCGCTGCGGTTTGCTCTACGCTGTGCGCGTAGAGATTCAGGTGATCGAAGCAAAAAACCACCGCGGAATGCAAAGCCTTCACCTCCTTCACCCACCGTTTACTCGTGAGGCAGGGCGTATGCGCATCTCTCGCGTGGATGCGGAATCTAAGGGCGGCCCAGTGCAGCTGCAACCTTTATCCGTGAGATTCATGTACCCCATGATAAATGCGAAGTTGCAACTGCGCAGCGCGGCCACTACCATCACGGCACTGCGCGGCACATTCGATCCACGACAGACGCGCGCTACGAAAAGGAGACATCCATGAAAGAACTCATCCGGGGGCGGGCTCGTGCCGCTCGTCTCATCGCGATTGCCCTGACCGTTGCCGCGGTTAGCATGCCTGCGATGGCGCAAACACGTTTTAACTACGGCAGTGGATCCCCAAGCAAGGGGCCGGAAGCGATCGCCACCAATCGCTACCTGGACAAGGTCGAACAGGCGCTGGGCGGGGGTTTCAAGTTCGAGCGCAGTTTCGACGGTACGGTGGCGAACTTCCGCGCCACCGGCAGTGCACTGCGCGACGGCCTGATCGACGGGGGCTTTCTTCTCGACACCTTCCACACGGCCGATCTGAAGACGTCGATGACGATCACGGACCTAGCGATGCTCGTCGCAGACCCGCTCGTGCAGGCGGGTGCCATGAACGAGACCATGCTGCTGAACTGCCCGCAGTGCGACACGGACTTCGGCCGCCTCAAGTCCATGCCGCTGGCCTACAACGGCGTTGCACCGTTTTACCTGATGTGCCGCGGTCCGGTAACCTCACTTCAGGACATCAAAGGCAAGGCCGTGCGCGCGGCCTCCGCGTTCGGTCTGTTCGCCAAGGCCGCCGGGGCCAACCCGGTGAGCACGGTCCCAACCGAGGTGTACGAGGCCATCCAGCGCGGCGCCGTCGAGTGTGCGATCGCCGGTGGCGTCTGGCTGAAGAGCTACAACCTTTCTGATGTCGTGAAGACGATTGTCGACCAGCCGCTTGGTCAGTACAACGCTAGCCTCGTCATGGCCGTGAGCCGTGACGGGTGGCGGCGGCTGTCGCCGCCGCAACGACAGGCGATGATCGACGCCCTGCCGTTCCTGGTGGCCGAAGCCTCGCAGCTCAACCTAGAGGAAACCAGTCGCGCGTTTCAGGAGGCGGCGCAAAAGGGCATCCGCCGCACCGCGCCCCCAGCTGACCTGAAGGCCCTGCTGGTCAGCCATGTGGCCGGCGAACAGGCACGCGTCGTCTCCGACGCGGACAAGCGAGGCGTGCTGAACGCTGCGGTGCTCGTCAAGACTTACACCGAAAAGCTCGACAAGTGGACCCGGATCGTGGCCGAGACCGGCGGCGACCGTAGCAAATACGAGGAGGCACTGCGCCGCGAAATCTTCTCCAGGATCAAGCCTTGAGAGCACCGCTGCAGCGGTTGTTGCAGGTTGCCAACGCGGCGACGCTGGCCCTGGGCGGGATGGCTGCGGCGTTGATGATGATCCACGTGACCGCTGACGTCGTGGGCAAGGCGGTCGGAGCGCCGGTTACGGGGACTCTCGAGATCGTTTCGAGCTACTACATGGTGGCCTGCATCTTTCTCCCGATTGGTTGGGTGCAACAGCAGCGCAGTCATCTTGCGGTCGAACTCTTCGCCTCACACCTTTCGGCGCGTGCAAATCGGCTGTTGACAACGTTCGCCGACCTGGCGCTTCTGGTCTTCACCTCGCTGCTTTGCGCTGCAGCCTTTACCGAGGCCCTAGAGCAGTCGCTAGTGCGCGAGACGTCCGAGGCGGTTGCAGTCCGGATCGAAGTCTGGCCTTCGAGGTGGTTTCCGGTCTTAGGTGCGCTTTGCATGTCGTTGACGCTCCTGTTGCAGCTTGCGGTGAGATGGTCCGAGGGCGGCCAGGAGCCGGGGTCCACTGGTCAAGGCGATTGGACATGAGTAATCTTGCCATCGGCCTCGCTGGCATCGGGGCCATGCTTCTACTGCTCTTCCTGCGCGTGCCTGTGGGTGCCGCGCTCGGTCTCGTTTCACTTGCCGGAATTGCGGCGATCCGTGGCTTTGGGGCGGCGTTCGGGTCGCTCGCTACCTTGCCTTACCAGTTCTCTGCAAGCTGGACGCTGTCCGCTGTGCCGATGTTTCTCTTGCTCGGCGCGTTTGCTTTCCACATGGGGCTGACCCGCGGCATCTACGATGCAGCCAGAGCCTGGCTCGGCTGGCTTCCGGGGGGCATGGCGGTGGCGTCGAACTGGGCGTGCACCCTCTTTGGCGCGGCGTCGGGCTCGAGCGTGGCCACCACTTCGGCCATCGGCAAAATCGCGATTCCGGAGATGCTGCGGCTCGGCTACCACCCGGCGTTGGCCACCGGTGCGGTGGCGGCTGCCGGCACCATCGACGCCCTGATCCCCCCCAGCATTGCTTTGATGATCTACGGTTGGTATGCCGAGGTGCCGATCGACAAGTTGCTGATCGCCGGTATCTTGCCCGGGTTGCTGACTGCCGTAGTGTTCACGGCCTTCATTGTTGGCTTGTGCTCGTGGCGCCCGGACCTCGCGCCACGCATCACGATGCGGTTCTCCATGGGTGAGCGGGTACGACTGCTGTCTGATGTCTGGCCGCTTCCGGTGCTGGTACTTGGCGTGATCGGTGCGATCTACAGCGGTGCAGCGACATCAACGGAGGCGGCGGCGGTAGGCACCGCGGGCGCGCTGGCCATTGCCACTTGCCGGGGTGCGGTGTCCTTGAAGGCGGTGCGGGAGTCCTTTACCGACACAGCAAGCAGCACGGCGGCCCTCTTCTTCGTGGTGGCGGGCGCCGTACTGTTCACCCGGTTCCTGGCGCTGTCGGGCGTGCCCGCGTTTGTGGCAGCCGAATTTGCCGCGATGGGCTCTAAGTGGGCGGTGATCGCCGCGATGGTCGTTGTCTATCTTGTGCTTGGCATGTTGCTCGATCCGATCGGCGTGATGCTTCTAACGCTGCCGATCCTGATCCCGGTCTGCCGAGCGCTAGGGCTCGACCTGCTCTGGATCGGCGTCCTGGTCGTCAAGCTCGTGGAGATCGGTATGCTGACACCCCCCGTAGGATTCCATTGTTTTGTCCTTAAGACAGTGGTTGGGCCCGAGGTTCCTTTGTCGATGATCTTCAGGGGCGCAATGTGGTTTATCGCCGCCGACGCTGTCGTTATCGCAGCGCTGCTCGCATTCCCACAGATCAGTCTGTTCCTTCCGAGCCTAATGGAGTAGCACATACCGTGGTCAAACTCGCTGCCAGCATCAGCTTTCTTTTCAATGAGTGGCCGCTCGAGGACAGTTTTGTGGCCGTTCGTCGAGCGGGCTTTCGCGACAGGGGCACTTTGCAAGTTGGCAAAAAAGCCGATGTAAATATTATCGGCTTTAACAAATTCCGATTTTTCGCTCCTGAAATGGTCTACGACTTGCCAGCAGGTGGGCGCCGATTGACGCAGCGCTGTGAAGGGTATATCGCCACATTAGTTGCTGGTCAGCCTATTTTTGAAAACCAGCAACCAACTGGAGCACTACCAGGCCGGCTGATGCGGGCTGGACAAAAAACAAGCTTTTAAAAAAATTATTCGACAGCACAAAACCTATTAACCAGTAACGTTTTGACTTTATGTTTTGGGTAAATCACGTTGGCTCAGCCACCCCAAAAATTATGTTATCAACCAGGGGAAATTGAATTGAAAGCTGCTGTTTTTCACGGCTCGGGGCAGCCGATGACCATCGAAAGCATAGAAATCGAAAAACCTAAGCGTAATGAAGTACTTGTGCGCACCAGCGTGAGTGGGCTCTGCCATAGCGACCTGCATTTTATCGAAGGCAAGTACCCTACACCTGTACCGGCAGTGCTGGGGCATGAAGCTGCAGGCGTAGTAGAAGCCGTGGGTCAAGATGTAACGCACGTCAAGCCAGGCGACCATGTCGTTACCTGTTTGTCGGTGTTCTGTGGTCACTGCGAGTACTGCGTTACTGGTAACCAGACCTTGTGTAGTAACACCGCTATCAAAATGCCGCCCGGCATTGCCCAACGACTACGCTGGAAGGGAGCACACCTGAACCAGTTCCTAAACCTATCTTCCTTCGCTGAGCAGATGCTAGTGCATGAAAATGCTGTGGTTAAAATCCGTGAAGAAATGCCATTAGATTTAGCCGCCCTGTTAGGATGCGGGGTGCTCACAGGATATGGGGCAGTTGTGCACAGCGCGAAATTAAAGCCAGGAACTACTGTTGCCATTCTTGGCTGCGGTGGAGTGGGTCTTTCTACCATCCCTGCGGCTCGCTTAGCCGGTGCGTGCCGCATCATCGCTATCGACATTGACCCAGCAAAGTTGGAAATGGCTAGGACTTTTGGCGCAACTGATAGCATGGATGCCAAAGATCCCGAGATGGTCTCCAAAATAGTCGAGATGACTGGTGGAGGTGTCCACTATTCGTTTGAGTGTATCGGTCTGAAGTCCACCACCGAGGCCTCCTTCTCGATGCTACGTCCACGTGGTTTATCAACCATCGTTGGAATGATTCCACTAGGCACCAAAATTGAACTACATGGATTTGATTTTCTACGTGAGCGTCGAATACAAGGCACTTTGATGGGCTCAAACCATTTTCGTCTCGACATTCCAGGCTTAGTGGAATTTCACATGCAAGGCCGTTTGATGCTGGACCAATTAGTCTCAAATCGACTGAAACTTGAACAAATAAATGAGGGTTTTGCAGCTCTGCAGGCTGGCGGTGTCACCCGTAATATGGTTGTCTTTAATTAAAATCTATAGAG
>JAURHQ010000085.1 GCA_030833185.1 Gammaproteobacteria bacterium
AGCCGAAATCTCGTTGATCGAGGCGGCTATCTGGCTGGTGGACGCGCCGAAGTGGCTGTTGAACTCCTTCTGCGCACGGGCCGCGGCAGACACTTCGTTGGCGGTTGAAATCAGTTCGACGCTCGACCCTTTGAGGTTAAGCACCAGCGACTCCAGCGAGGACACCATTTTCCGGATTGCCCGCAGCAGCACGCCGGATTCATCGCGGACGCTCGAGTCGATGTTGACGGTGAGGTCGCCGCCCGCGACGCCCGTCGCCGCGGCCGCCGCCCGCTCGACGCGACCCACGAGGCCGCGAAAGAAGAGATAGCCGAGCAGCAAGGCGACCATCAGGCCGATGCCGACGATGAACGCGACCTGGGCAAGCGCCTCCTGGACCTGCACCGGCGCCAGCACTTCCTGCTCGGACACCGTCATCCACAAGGTCCAGTCGCCGGTCGGCACGCGCGCGCCGACCAGGAAGCGACGTTCGCCGGTGATCGGGTCGTCGATCAGCGACAACATCTGCGGGTCCTTGCTCAGGTAAAAGTCTTTGAGCAGCGGGCCGTAGGGGGTTTGTTCCAGCACTTTCCAGCGGAGGTCGGGCGCCATGGTGGCCGAGATCATCCGTCCCCGCTTGCTGACCAGCAGAAATTGCTCGGTCTTGTAGCTGCGCATGCCGAGCATGAAGTTGTCGATGTCATCCAGCGTCAGGTTGACGCCCGCCACGCCTGCGAAACGACCCTCGATCAGAATGGGCGAGACTTGCGGCACGTTGGCCGAACCTTCGTAGTTGAAGGGCTCGACCACGATCTCGCGCGCTTCCCGCGCCAGATCGGCGGACGGTGGCTGATAGAGCGCGCTGATCCCGCCTTCCAGGGTCACGCCTTCGGCTTCTGGTTTGCCCGCCAGCGCATTCTTCACGCCCCGGTAGTAATAGCTGCTGTCCATGTGCAGCGCCGGCACCAGGACCGCCTCCGATGAATCCTTGGGTCGAAAGTAATAGGGCACAAAGCGGCCCGTGGCATCGGTGCCGGCGCCGGTAATCGCGGACTTGCCGGTCGTGCCGGGCGCGGTGGGTTCGTAGCAGAAATAGACGCCGTTCAGCACCGGATGGGCGGCGATCAGGCCCTGCAGAAATTTGAGCGAGCGCGCGCTGTCGCCAAACATCCCGGCTTCCTGCGTGAGGGCCATGACCCGCGCGATGCGGTTGGCGTATTCGTTTTTCGCGCTTACCCGCGTCGCCACTTTGGCCACTTGATCGAGCAGGCGCTGCTGGCCCAGTTCCATGCGGGTGGCATACAGCTGGCGCAGCAGCAGGCCGGCGACCAGTGCGATCAGCAGCAACAGCGGCAGGCCGGTGAAAAGCAGGGTTTTGGAGCGTAATTTCATGGTGATCGCTTTATAAATTGGCGACTGGGCGCGGGGCGTGGAAAAAGGCCGGCGTCGGCGGCGGCACGCAGACGGGCAGGCTTAGTCGAGGTGTTTGGACAGCGTCAGCTCATTGCGGCCATCGACGCGGCGGTAACTGACCTCATCCATCAACTCGCGAACCAGATGGATGCCCAGTCCGCCCATGCCCCGCTCGTCGAGGCCCGCCGCCAGATCGGGCGCGGGGAGCGAAAGCGGGTCGAAGGGCGGCGCGTCGTCGCGCAGCACGAGCGTCGCGCGCGGACGGGCGTAGCTGAAGCGCAAATCGAAGTGGCGCGTCTCGCCGGCGGTCGCGCCGTGGGTGATGGCGTTGACGAAAATTTCTTCCAGCGCGAGCTCAAACGGAAACCGCGCGTCCACCGGCAGGCCCGCCGCGTCCCACGCGCTGGTGAGTTCACCCATCAGGGTCGACAGATCCGTTTCAGCCGCACGCGGATCGTCCATGTGGCAGCGCGTCGCCTTACTTGATTGCCGCCAGCGCGGCCGCGCGGTCGGGATGTTCGGCAATCAGCTTGTCGAAGCCGCTCACCACAAACACCCGGCGCACGGCGTCTACCAGCCCGCACACGCAGAACGGCACATTGTCCAGCTTGGCGGCGCGAGCGCCGACCAGAAACACGCGCAGACCGGCGCTGGAGACATAGTCGAGCTGCGCGCAGTCGACGATCACGGGCGCGCCGCCGGCTTCCTTGATGGTGTTCTCGATGGCCTGCTGAAAACTGGACGAGGCTTCGAAGTCCAGTCGGCCCACAGGCACGACCAGTCGGGCAGTGGGGGTGACCTCGGTGGTGGTCTTGAGCGCGGATTGGGTCACGGGGATTCTCCGGTGAGGGGTTAAAACATGGGAAGCATCATGGCCCGAGCGCGCTCGGCCTGAACTTCCCGAATGGCGGATTCCACGCCACGCACAAACAGGTCGATGCCACCGACCTGCGCAATGCGCCCTTCGAGGCGCGCAATTTCGGCGACTGACAGAAACGCCTCCAGCAGGCCGCCCACGCGGGCGAGCCCCAGCAGCACGGTGTCTTGTGGCGACGGCAAGTCATCGCCCAGCAGGGTGGCGAGAATGCGGAGCTTCGCCTCCTTCTGTTCGCGACCGTCGATCACCGGATAGCGCCGCGAGCGGAGCACCCACAGGAAACGGGTTTCGGTCCGCTCGAGCACGCCTCGCGTCACCAGGCTGCGCAGCGTCAGGCGCAGCAGTTCGGGTACCTCGATCGTCAGGCGCGTGACCCATTGTTCGACCGTGCCCTGATCGCCGTCGCCGAGCAGCGCCAGCACCCGGTCGAGCACCGGATGCCCGGTGGGCGCGGTCGAGATTAGCCGCAGGCTGTCCAGATCGGCGTCGATGCGGCCCTGATTGCTCAGCTCAACCAGACAGGCGCCAATCAGCGCCATGCCGAAATCGGCACTGCCCGCGGTGTGCGCAATCGCGCCGTCGTCTTCGATGCCGAGCAGGACGAGTTCTTCAACCAAGCCAATCATGAGGATTCCTTCTTAAGCAGAGCGGTCGCGCGGGCGGCCGGCATTGGGCGCGGCGTGCGCGCATCTCGAGACATGCCGGCTTGGCGGCGGCGCTGATCGGACGCCGATTCCGGGCAGCGCGGGCGCCGCCACAGCGCTCAGACGCGGCGTGACTCACGCAAGCAAGCACGGATAACACAATTGCTCGCGCCTGTGCCCGATACATGCCAGGTTGGATTGAAAACTCTGGGCGGGCGCGTAGCAGACGGCGCCGTCTGCCGGCGAGGGAGGCCGGCGCGGCGCAGAACGTCTGGCGGCAACCGGCAACCGCCGGCGCGGTGAGGCTAGATCTGGCGCGCCGCCTGCGCGGCTTTCACCCGCTGTTCCATGGCCGCGCCCAGTTCGCTCGCGAGGCCGGGCGCCTGATTCAGCAGGTCGGCAATGGCGGCATGTTCGAACACCATCAGCCGTACGTCGTCGATGGCGACCACGCCGGGTTCATCCAGCGCCGAACCGGCGCGGAGCTGACCGCCGAAGCAGTCTCCCGGGCCGAGCTCACCGACCACGGCGGGCGCGCCCTGCGGGTCGAAGGTCAGCAGCTGGGCGCGGCCGTGAACCACCAGCGCGAAGCCTTCAAAGCGCTGTCCTGCGTGCTGGATCGTTTCGCCGGCGGCGTAGTCCATGACCCGCACCTGCTCGGCGCGGTCCTCGCGCAAGGCCGGGCGGAAGCGGGGATGCGCGTGTAGCAGTGCCGATGGCTGGGGTGCAGGACGGGAAGGGCTTTCGTCCGGCGCGTACTCCATGGCGATGGGGTACGGAATGGTCAGCCCTTCGCGACGGACGACGTACCACAGGCGAGTCATGATCGCGTCGCGCGTGGCGTGCAGTTCTTCCTGTCGCGCGACCGAAAAAATCAGCCGGTAGATGATGGAGAAATCGGCATAGTTGACGGTGCGCACCAGCGGGCCCGGCTCGCGCAGCACGCCGGGGGTGGTGAGCAGCAGTTCGGTCAGCACGGCTTTCACGCGGTTTGGGGCATCGTCGTAGCTGAGCCCGATTTCCAGCGTCTCGGTGCGCACGTCGGTCGGTCGCGAGAGGTTGCTGAACGCGCCCTTGTAGAGCTCCACATTGGGCACGATGCGCAGCTCGCGGGTTGGGGTCTGAATATGCACCGAGCGCCAGTTGATCTCGATGACCTTGCCGGTCACATCGTTGACATTGACCCAGTCGCCGACCTGCACGGGACGTTCGAACATCAGCATCAGCCCCGACACCAGATTGCCCAGCGGTTCCTGCAGCGCCAGGCCAATCACCACCGACCCCAGCCCCAGCGCGGTCAGCGCGCCTTCAATTTCCTGGCCCCAGACCTGCGAGTAGATGACGGTTGCGCCAACCGCCACCAGCATGATCCGCAGGACATCGGTGAACAGCGTCGGCACGCGCGCCTGCCAGGAGCCTTCGTCGGCGGACGCAAAGAGGATTTCGTTCAAGAACCCCAGCAGCGCATAGAGCAAGCTCAGCCAGAACACGGTCGACACCAGCTGCACCGCGGTACTGTCCGCCGGCCACTCCAGCACAAAGCGCACAAAGATGTCGGTGGCCAGCGCGGGCGCGACAAGGTTGCGCAGACTGCGAAGCACGCGGGAGAGTCGGGGGCGGCGGGGCGCGGTGCCGCTGATGGCTTCGTTCAGCACCAGCATCAGCAGCGGGAAGCCAAGCGCCAGCGCCAGCGCGGGCCATAAATTAGGCAGCGGCTGCTTCAAGGCGTCGTGCGCCAGCATGGCGATGGTGGATTCCGCGCTCATGGTGAACGCTGCCAGCGCTGCAGCGGCGCTGGCCCTGTTGTTGCGACCTGCTCGGGGCCGTCAAAGCCGGCGTCATCCCCCAGCCGATCGTGCACCGCGGCCGTGATGCGGAGGGTGCCGCCGGGTCCCTGCGTCAGCGCCTGCGCCTCGGTCACGGCCTCACCCCACAGCCCGTAGAGCAGCTTGCGTCTACCCACCACGCTGCCGGCCAGCGGCCCGCAGCTGATGCCGATCACCAGCGTCAGCGCGCACTGGTGCTGCCGATTAAACGTGCTGAGGATTTGCACCATGCGCTCGGCCAGCGACACCGTGCGTCGCGCATGGTCCGGCAGGCTGAGCGAGAGACCGCAGGCCGCGACATAGCGGTCGCCACTGCTGTGAATGCGCTCCACGCCCAGCTGCTCGGCCGCCTCATCGAAGGCGGTGATGAGTTCGTTGAGCTTGGCCAGCGCGCCAGCGTCGCCGGTGCCGGCGGCCAGGGCGTCGACGCCGCCAAGCACCGCATGGAGCACTGAGACATCGTTGAACGTGCACCGCGCTTCGGCGTCGCCCGCTTCGCGCAGCGCCACCGCCGCGGCGGGTAACACGCCGAGTAACAGCTCGTGATGGGCGCGCCGCTCGGCCTGCAGGCGTTCGGTCTGGGTTTTGATGTTGGCGGCCATGTCGTTGAACACGCCTGCCAACTGGCCAAACTCATCCCGCGAGTCGATCGCCACCGCCACGCCGGTTTCGCCTGAACCCAGGCGACGGGCGCCGGCGGCCAGCAGGCGGAGCGGGCGAGTCAGCAGATGCGCGGATAACAGCGCGAGCAGACTGACCAGCAGCGCCATCGCGCAGGAGGCAATGATCACCTTGCGGCCAAATTCGCGGATGGGCGCTTCGGCTTCGGCTTCGTCCATCTGGGTCAGTACCGCCCAGTGCAGAGACTCGATCTCCAGCGGACCATAGGCCGACAACACCGGCTCGCCGCGATAGCCCAGGATTTTGGTGATGCCGCTTTGCCCCTGTAGCGCCAGCGCGGCGCTCGTGGCGGCGACCGGCAGCGCGTTCATCGCGCTCTGCTGGCGCGCGATGCGATCGATAACGGTGGCGGCGGTACCCGTGCTGCGCAGGGTTTTCAGAAAGCCCTGCGGGTCCTCGTACATGAAGCGCGAGCGGCTGCGCATGGTGCCATCGGCAGCGACGACAAACGATTCGCCGGTATCGCCCATGCCTTCTTCGCGCCAGTTGTAGTTGCCGGTCAGCGCTTTGTTGAACTGTTCGACGTTGACCTGTAACACCAGAAAACCGAGCAGTTCGGTGCCGTCAAAAATCGGGCTGAGCGCAAAGCCCATCGGCCGGCCCGGCGTGGGGCGATAGGTCTCGAAGTCGACCAATCGGAAGTCGTCCTTGTCGCGCGAGGCGCGCAGCGCGCGCAGTTTTTCGCTCAAGCCCGAATTGGCATAAGGGCCGTCGGCCAGGTTGCTGCCAAATTCGGTGGTTTTCTCGTAGGAATAGACCACATCCAGCGTGTCGGCATCGACCAGCATCAAGTCTTCAAAGCCAAAAATTTCCACCGCGCGGGCAAAGCCCTTATGCAGTTTGGCGTGCACGGCGCCGTAGGCCGTGGGGTCGCCCGCGGCGCTCGCCAGATCCTGTTTGGCCCCGGTCGGGTGCGGATTGCCGGCGAGGTAGTGGTACTGCAGATAGCGCTCGGCCGGGCGGGTGGGCAGGTACTGTTCCAGCACCGGGGTGGCTTCCAGTTGCGCGGCAAGGCGCGGTAGGAAGTCCTCGGCATAGAAGCGCGTTAGCGCCGCGGTTTGGGCGTCGTCCAGCGTTGTCTTGTCGAGCGCGTGATAGGCCTGCCGGAACTGTCGCATGCCTTCGATCACGAAGCGGCTGTCGGACATCGAAATGACCTGCTCGCGGAGGTCTTCCAGCATCGCTTTCAGGGTGGTGGTTTTGGCCACCCGCACGCCCTGCAGATGGCTTTCAACCGAGCGCATCAGCGCGGAGCGGCCGGACTCGTAACCAATGACCGCGATGACGGCGATGGACGACAGGCTCACCGCCAGCAGCAACAGGATCATCTTCGATTGAATGCTGAGGCGCGTGAGACCAAACATGCGGAAAATCCTTTTCAAAGCCGACGAACTAACTGAACAGATAAAAGAGCCCCACGCCAACCCCTAGCGTAATCACCACCAGTCGCAGACGCGCGGCGGGAATGCGACTGGCCAGGCGCCCGCCGAGGCTGCCGCCGGCGAGCGCGGCAATCGCCATCACGCCGACCACCGGCCACAGCACCTGATCGGAGCCGAGGAAGAACAGCGCGGCGGCGATGTTGATGACGAAAGACAGCGCCTGTTTGACCGCATTGAGGCGGTTGAGGGTGTCGTCCAGCGTCAGGCCGAGCGTGGCCAGCATGACCACGCCGAGGCCCGCGCCAAAGTAGCCGCCGTAGATCGCGGCCGTGGCAATCGGCAGGGCGGCGCCAAGGCGCGCGTCACCCGCCGGCCGGCCGCGTTTGCTTAGCCAGCGGCGTAAGGGATCTTGCGCGGCAAGCAGGGCGGAGGCGCCGAGGATGAGCCAGGGCACCAGCGCGCGGAACAGTTTTTCTCCGCTCTGTAACAGGAGCCAGGCACCCAGCACGCCGCCCAGGGCGCCGAGCGGCAGCAGCAGGCGCAGGCGCGCGCCCTGTCCGACCAGATCCTTGCGCTGTGCCCAGGTGCCGCCGAAGTAGCCGGGGCACAGCGCCACCGCGTTGGTGACGTTGGCCATCACCGGCGGAATGCCGACCGCCGTCATCACCGGGAAGGTGACCAGCGTGCCGCCACCGGCCAGCGCATTGACCATGCCAGCGGCAAAGGCCGCGGCGCCGACCAGCGCAAAATCCACCGCCTCCAGCAAGCGCGTCTAGCTCACGGCCTGGCTGGCGCGCAGCGCGGCGATTTCATCCGCGCTGAAGCCAAACTCGGCGAGTACCGCATCGGTATGTTCGCCGGGCTCCGGTGGCGCGTGTTTCAGTTCTGGCGCGGTCCGGCTGAAGCGCGGCGTGGGCGCGACCTGCTCGGCGCCGGCAAACTGCACGAAGGCGCCGCGCGCCTGGTTGTGCGGATGCTTGGCCGCTTCGTCGATGCTGAGCACCGGGAAGGAGCAGGCTTCTTCGTGCGCCAGCAGCGTGGTCCACTCGTCGCGGGTTTTGGTCTTGAAGACTTCCGCGAAGCGGACTTTCCAGCCCTGCCAGCGGGTTTTGTCCATCTGCGGCTCGAACTCGGCCTGGTCGAGGCCCATCACTTCCAGCAGCCGCTTGTAGAACTGCGGCTCGATTGCGCCGATGGCCATGTAGCCGCCGTCGCGGGTTTCGTAGGTGTCGTAGAAATGGGCGCCGCCGTCCAGCGCGTTGTCGCCGCGCTTGGGCGAGAGTTCGTTGATGGCGCGGAAGCTGTTGAAGATGTTGCCGAGCATGGCGGCGCCTTCGACCATCGCGGCGTCTACTACCTGGCCTTTGCCGGAGCCGCGCGCTTCCAGAATGCCGCAGACCACGCCGAAGGCGAGGAACATGCCGCCGCCGCCAAAGTCGCCGACCAGATTAAGCGGTGGCACCGGCTTGCGGTCGCGCTCGCCGATCATCGAGAGCATGCCGGACAGCGCGATGTAGTTGATGTCGTGACCCGCCACCGGCGCCATCGGGCCGGTCTGGCCGTAGCCCGTCATGCGGCCGTAGACGAGCTTGGGATTGCGCGCGAGACAGACCTCGGGGCCGAGGCCCAGCCGCTCCATCACGCCGGGCCGATAGCCTTCGACCAGTGCGTCCGCTTTATCGATGAGCTTAAGCACGGCCTCGATGCCGGCTTTGGACTTCAGGTTGACCGCCACCGAGCGCCGGCCGCGATTCATGATGTTGAGCCGATAGGGCAGGCGCAGCCCGGGCTCGTCACCCCGCGCGCGGTCAATGCGGATGATGTTGGCGCCCATGTCGGATAGCAGCATGGAGGCGAACGGCGCCGGGCCGATGCCCGCCAGTTCGATGATGGTAATGCCTGAAAGCGGACCCATGGTCTCTCCCCTTGAACGTTGGTTTTTTGTAATGCGTGCGGTGCTTAGCCGGGCAGGGCGATCAGCGCCTCGCCCTGGGTTTTGACTTCGCCTTTCTGGTCCGTGGCGCGTAAGGCGAGACGCAGACAGGGGCGGCCGTTGACGTCGGTTTCATGCGCAATGACTTCGCCGGTGCAGGTGATTTGATCGCCCACCCGGGTCATGGCCTGAAAGCGCGAATTGAAGGCGAGCAGCGCGGTTTGCGGCACGAAGCGCGTGACCGTGCGGCCCATATAGCCCATCACCAGCATGCCGTGGGCGATGACGTCGCCGAGGCCCGCCTCGCGCGCGAAATCCTGATCCACATGCAGCGGGTTGTGATCACCCGAGGCGCCGCAGTAGAGCGCCAGCGTGAGCCGCGTGACCGGCGGCAGGCTGAGTGCCGGCCATGCGCTGCCGACGGCGGCGGTCGTGTAGTCGAATGCGGAGGGCTCAGCCATGACGAATCACCAGGGTGCGAATGAACTCGGCGACCAGCTCGCCGCGCTGGTTGCTGATGCGGTTGTCCTGCACGACAAACTCAAGCAGGCCGCCTTTCTTGTCGTAGATGTCGGTGACGCGCGAGTCGAAGGTCAATTCGTCGCCCGCATAGGCCAGCCGGTGGTAGCGAAAATCCTGCGCGCCGTGCAGCACCTTGGGCAGTTCGATGCCCAGATCGTCGAACCAGCCATAGGGTTCGGGGCGGTCCATTTCCAGACAGAAGAAGAACGTGGGCGGCACCGGCAGATCGGGGTGGCCGGCGGCACGGGCCGCGCCGGGGTCGGTGTAGACCGGATCGGTTTCGCCGATCGCCTTGGCGAAGAACTTCAGCCGACCGCGTTCGACCTGGGTGGTGAAGGCGGGCGAGACATAGCCGATGTGGCGGTGGTCGATCATCGCGGGCGGGCTTTCAGTGACGACAGGTTCGGGCATTATTGCACCGGCTTGCGGCCAGCGTCAGGTCGCGCGGCCTCCCCCCAATTGAGGAATCACGATGCCGAAACTCAGCCTTGCGGAGCGCGATGCGTTCCTGACCGAGACCCCGGGCTTCATCATGGACATTGCCACGCTGGACGCCGACGGCGCGCCGCACCTGTGTCCGATCTGGTTTCTGCTGGAAGAAGGGCGGATCTGGTTCACGCCACGCCAGCACTCTGAATGGCTGAAACACCTGCGGCGCGACCCGCGGGTGGCGCTATGCATCGACGAGCCCGCCGTGCCCTATCGCAAGGTGCTGGTGCGGGGGCGGGCGGAAATCGTCCATGAAGTGGGGCAGGACGATCTCTGGCGAGACCGCTATCGCCGGATCGCGCAGCGTTATCTCGCCCACGGTGACGCCAACGCCTATGTGGACGGCACCGACGACCAGCCGCGCGCGCTCTGCGCCATCACGCTGGAAACGGCCGAGGTCAAGACCTGGCGGATGCCGGTGACCGGCGAGTCCTACGACGGGATTTGGGCGAAGCGCTATTGGACCGACGACGCCAAGGTGCGCGCGGCTGCCCCGCAGGTCTTCGACAAGGGTGTGGACTGAGCGTATTGCATGATTACTGCTGAATTGAAGGCGAACCTCGAGAGCTTCATCCACGACCAGATGGGGCCCGAGTTTGAACTCGCCGGCCTGCACGATTCCGACGGTCATGCGGGGCTGACGTTTCTGTTTGAAACCCGCCGGCGGGGCGAGACCGCAATCGCCGGCGAATACGTGCTGAAGATCCCGCCGCCGGGGGTGGCTCGCCGCGGCAATACCGACGTCTACCGTCAGGCGCCGCTGCTGCGCGCGCTACACGCGGCCGGACTGCCGGTGCCGCGCGTGCCCTATGCCGGCGAAAACGAACACTGGTTTGGCGTGCCGTTCATCGTGATGGAACGCCTGCCGGGGCGGGTCTTCTTTATCTGGGATCCGCACCACAGCTTCGCCCGCCAGCCGGAGACGGCCGAGCCGCTCTGGCGGCAGTGCGTGGAAGCGCTGGTGAAGTTTCATCAGTTCGACTGGCGGCAGGGGCTCGCCGACTGGGAAGCGCCGGAGCCGCTGGCGGCGCAGGTGGGTCGCTGGCGCAAAATCTATCTGCACGCGCAGGAGCCGCAGTGGATTGAAGAAGCCGAGGAAGTGGAGCGGCTGCTGCTGGCCGCCGTCCCGAGCGGCCTGCCGGTCGGCGTGTTTCATGGCGATTACCAACCGGGGAACATGCTGTACGACAAGGGCCAGCTGACCGGCGTTATCGACTGGGAACTGGCCGGCATTGGCGCGCAGTTGCTGGATGTCGGCTGGCTGATGATGGCGGCGGATCCGCACAACTGGGTGCCGCAGTGGCAGCCGGTGCATCCGCTACCGCCGGCGGAAATCCAGCGGATTTACGAAACCGGCATGGGCCAGACCTATCCCGACATCGCCTGGTATCAGGCCTATGCCGGCTACCGGCTGGCTTCCATCGGATGCCTCAACGTGAAGCTGCACCGCAAGGGCCAGCGCCACGACCCCATCTGGGAAAGCATGTCCTGGTGCCTGTCGCGGATGTTCGCCCGTGCGTGGGATCTGCTGAAGGGCTAGGCGGCGTCTGTCCTGTGGTCATCGTGGGAGCGGCAGCGCCGCGACGCCAGCCGTATTTGTTCAGCCACCAAAGGCGCGGCTTGCGAACGCAGGATAAATCTCCGCTACCGCCGCCTTGACCGGACCCCGCAGCGCGGCCAGTTCCTCGGCACCCGGCGGCGGGGTGCTGGGCACCTCGGCGGCTCGTTCAAACGCGAAGCCGGTGCTGGCCTCGATGTCGGCCGCGCTGGCGCCGCCGTGGGTGCTGACGAGGCTGAAGCCCCGCTCGCCAAACGCAAACGCCGCCCGCCCGGTGACCAGATGGCGCGGCCCGCCGGGCCGGTAGACGTTGGAGGGCGAACGGCCGGCGGCGCTGACGAAGTCGACCTTCGGCACCAGGATGCGCGGCGTGTGTTCCTGCCGGAACAGAATGACCTTCGGCACCAGGTGGTAGAGATAGGCCGAGCCGAAGCTGCCCGGAAAGCGCTTGTCGGGCTTGGGGTAGTCGCCCACGCCGACCAGATTGATATTGGCCTCGCCGTCGATCTGCACGCCGCTGAGGAAAAACGCATCGATCCGCCCCTGCGCCGCGCAGTCGAAGAGCTCCCGTCCGCCGTCGGTGAATTTGAGATAGCGCTTGCTACCGAGAATCGTCACCTGCAACTGCCCATCGAGCGCCTGCGCGAGCAGCGCGGCGCTCGCCGGCAGCGGCGAGAGCGCGCCGACCGCTACGTGTCGCAAGCCGCGCAGCAGCCGGGCCATGACGACCGCCATCTGTTCTTCGTCGGTGAAAGCGGCGGCGCTCATGCCAGCCAGCCTTTGAGCCACTGCTGAAAACCGTCTTCAGTGCGCGCGGCTTTCGCGTAGCCGGCGAGCGCCGCCTCGTCGCTCGCTTCCTCGCCGAAGCCGAGCGGCCGCATGCCGCCGGGCACGTGCGCGATGCGGCTGATGTAAAGCGCCGGGATGGTGCCGGCGGCGAGCGCAGGATCGTCCAGCAGATTGCCCTCGACGATTTCCTCCACCGTCACGCAGGCCTGCGCGGCGGCGTGCGCCATCAGCATCAGTTCGCGCCGCACGCCCACCCACACGTTGCCTTCACGGTCGGCCATGCGGGCGTGAAACAGCGCCACCTGCGGGCGAATGGCCGGGATCAGGACGATGGGGTCGTTGCTGCCGTAGGGGTTGTCGATGACCCGCCAGTCCGGCCGGACCTTCAGCAGATCCGAGCCCAGAATCCCGCGTAGCGGCAGAAAGGGGATGCCTTTTTCGGCCGCCTGCAGCCCGGCGTGGATGGCCGGGCAGGTGGCGTCGCGCATGGTGATGGCGCCGGCTTCGACCGCCGCCGTGAAGCGCGGCGCGAGCCCCAACTCGCCCAGATTGATGCCCGCCGCTTCCAGCGTGCCGACCGCGCCGGCGCCGATCAGCACATCGGCCTGCAGACCGGCCTGCGGCACGGCGATGAGATGAAGATGACGCACGCCGCGCTTCAGCAGGGCGCGCGTGGCGGCAAGCGCGACGCCGCTGTAGTCCGGCGGGACGGCCACCGAGCAGCCATCGGTGACGGGTTCGAGCAGCGCCTCGAGATCGGGGACCAGTCGGGTCATGGGCAAGCTTCCTGGGAGCGACGATGAGCGCCTACTCTGGCACAACGGCCGCGCGCGAACAGCCTGCGCGCGGCATAGGTGTCGCGCCGGCAGTCGCGTTACCATCCGGCCTTGTCGTTTTGTCCGAGGGTTTTCCATGAGCACCGATAACTCCGCGCCCAAGGCGCCGTCCCTGTCCCGCCGGGCGTTTCTGTATCTCTCCGGGCTGGCGGCCACCGCGCCGAATTTGTTTCGCAGCGCCGAGGCGGCGGAAAAGGCCGCCACCGGCGCGCACAGCGCGGCGCAGCTGGCCGAATGGAACGCGCTGCTGAAGGAAGCGACCGAATTTCCGCTTTTCTCTGCGCTGTACGGGCGCCGCTCGCGGCGCTTTGGCTGGGGCATGGAAATCCCCAAGGGCCCGCTGCAGTTCAAGTCCGACAAGCCGCCGACCCCGCTGGACGATTTCGAGCGCTCGCTGCTGATCGCCGCCGGTCTCGGCGTGTCGGGCCAACATTTCGGCATTCCCTATTCGGAGGCCGAAACCGGGCTCGCGACCTATTCCGCGCGCTACACCGGCCGCACCCTGCCGGCCGCTGCCGGCATCGGCAATGCGGACCTGTTCTATACCGAGGACAGCGGCACCTACTTTGTGAGCACGCGGGATGCGAAAAACGACGGCAACTGGGCGCATGAGCGCCTGTCTGATCCCGAGCGCGTGATTGGCGCGGTGGCGGATCACACCCGCAAGCTCAGCGACCAACGGGTGGACCTGCCGCGCGGCGAGCCGCACTACAGCGCGCACAATGTGTGGAACGCGAACGTGCCGGGCTCGACGGTGTTCATTCCGGTTGCCAACGTGGCGGAACAGCTGCTCGGCTTCATGTTCATCGTGCTGGGCTCGGGCTACACGATCTGGGACGACCAGCACGGCCGGCCGGCGGGAGATCTGGCGCCGTTTTTCAAATCCGGTCTGCTGAATCCGGAAAAGAAATACCCGCTGTCCTACATGGAGCAGTACATCCTGACCTGCTCGGGCGTGGAGATGGGCGACATGGGCCACAACATGGTGCTGGCGCTGCAGACCATTGGCCTCGGCGGCTGGTTCTTCTCCGGCATCAGCCCATTCTCGCTGATGGGCGCGGGCGCGGCGAAGGGCGTGCCGGGCCTCGGCTTCCGGTTCCAGACCAATCCCAAGTGGGGCGTGCCCAATCCCATCGGGCTCGATGGCGTGTACGAAGCCTATTGCCCGCCTTACCACAAGGACATGCGCGCGGCGGTCGAGGCCTATGTGAAGCTCAAGTTCGGCCCCGGCGGGACCTACGATCCGAAGTCGCCCGGCCCGTTTCTGGACAACGAAAAAATCAAAGGCGCCGCGCAGCCGCCGGAGCCTGAACTGCTGGAGGCGGTGGTCAAAGTGGCGGAATACATCTACGCCACCTACGGCAAGTTTCCGGGGACGGTGCCGTCGATTTATGTGCGCTTCTACACGCAGGCGCATCGGCTGGAAACCGCGTTTTACGACAAATTTGTGCGCGATCCCTACCTCGCCACCCACGCCCGCAGCGTGGGGCGCTGGCTGAAGAAAATCGGTCGCGCCTGAGGGTCTCGGGATGGATGCCGCGCTGCCTCTGCTGGAAGCCTTTCGCAAGGAACAGACCGATCCCTCGATCTTCCGCGAGATGGGTACACTCGGGCTGCTCGGCCCCACGATTCCCGCCGCCTACGGCGGCCCGGAGCTGAACTACGTCTGCTACGGGCTGATCGCACGCGAGATCGAGCGGGTCGACTCCGGCTATCGGTCGAT